>USGG01000111.1 GCA_900554215.1 uncultured Megasphaera sp. | reverse complement strand
TGCGATGCGGAATGCCATCATAACGTAAGCGACAGCATGGGCTCTCGGAAAGAGGACAGATTTTATCCGCATTTCCCACAAAATTCCAAGCCAAGCTCGTCGGCGTTTCTATTCCGACAATAGGCGTCTGCCAGGCAAAGGCCAATCCTTTAGCCGTCGCCAAGCCGATGCGCAGCCCCGTAAAAGACCCCGGTCCAATAGATACGACGATCCCGTCGATATCGGCTTTGCCGACCGACGCCTTGTCCAGCATATCGGCGATATGCGGCATCAGCTGCTCCGAATGAGTTAATCTTGCTTGTATCGTAAGTTCCGCCCGCAGCGTCTGTTCGTGCAAAAGAGCCACGCTCGACACAAGGCTGGAGGTTTCAATGGCTAACAACATAAGACTCTACCTCTTTTTCCGCAGCAGCCCAGCGGGCGCCGTTAAATTCAAAATGAAAGATGCGTTCCGTCAAACCCTTCTTTTCGATAAAAACGCGAGCCGCGTCCTCCGGCAGTCGTTCGGGGAATTTTTCCGACCACTCGATAACGGTCACGCCTCTCGTCAAGTAATCGTCAAACCCCAGGTCGTCTAATTCATATTCGTCTTCCAGACGATAAAAATCAAAATGCTGCAGCGGAACGGCATGTTCATAATAGTTCAATATAGTGAACGTCGGACTGACGACGGGCTCACCGATGCCCATTCCCTTAGCAATTCCTTGGACAAAATGCGTTTTTCCCGCGCCCAAATCCCCCTGCAGCGCTAATACGTCGCCGTCGGTCAAAACTCGTCCTAACGCGGCGCCTAAGGCAATCGTATCTTGTTCTGAGCGTGTTTCTATATCTATCATGATGCATCTCCTCAGCTATGAAAATGATTCCAGCCAGTCGGCTGTAATACAGACGTCTTTCCCTCGTGCCGGACGTATACCTGCCCCTTGCCGGGCCGTACCTGCCCAATGGCCGTCACATAGGGACACTCCTGCCGCAGGGCTTCGAAATCTTCGGGAGCCATCGTAAAGATCAACTCATAATCTTCTCCGCCGTTAAATACATAGGCATATATATCTTTCTGTACGACCCGGGCCCATTGCCGCAGCTCCTCACTGCAGGGAATCGCCTCTTTATCCAATATTAAATCGACGCCGCTGGCCTTGGCAATTTCATTCGACTCGCTCGCCAATCCGTCGCTGATGTCATTCAAGCTATGGGCGCGATATGCTACCAAAGCACGTCCTAGTTGTATCTGCGGCGTTGGAAATTGATGAGCTTTTTTCAAATGAGCATACCCATCTATCCCATGAAGAAGTACATCCAGACCGCCGGCAGAATCGCCAATCGTATGCGAAACGGCGACGACATCGCCGGGCCTGGCGCCGCTGCGGCAAATAGCTTTCCCGGACTCTACTTCACCAAAGGCCGCCACGGTGATGACTAAAGCACCTTTAGACAAAACCGTATCCCCGCCAATAATATTGACGCCGTAGGTTCTGCATATGTCTTTCATTCCCTCATACAGTGCCGTCAAATCAGCCATTTCCATATCCGTGGGAATAGCTGTAGACAGCACGATGTGCGTCGGAATACCGCCCATCGCGGCGATATCGCTCAAATTAGAGGCCACAGCTTTATACCCGACGTCAAACCAGGAAGCCGTCTTCCCTATAATGAAATGACTTCCCTCGACCATCGTATCAATGACAGCAATTTGCTCCATACCTTCTGTCGTCTTATACACAGCTCCGTCGTCGCCAATTCCCACGACGACAGAAGAAGGATTAAACAATGTTCCTTCCTTGACGGCATCGATGAACCCAAATTCGCCGATATCTGAAATCTTCATGTCAGTACTCCTCATATATTTAGACTTTTGAATATATTTTAATAGAAACAAAGTCAAAAGTAAAATCATTAGGCATATTTAGATATACAAAAAAACAGCTCATACAAATTGCATGAGCTGTTCTGTGGTGACCCGGTAGGGATTCGAACCCTAGACCTACTGATTCGTAGTCAGTCACTC
>USGG01000110.1 GCA_900554215.1 uncultured Megasphaera sp. | reverse complement strand
AGATGATACTTTTGTTACAATGACCCCGTCAAGATAAATCTCATATACCGGAAACTTCTTAGGACTGTCTCCGTGATACACCTCTACTCTGCTGAATTTCACACGCTCCATAATAAAAAACCTCCACATATTAAATTAATAATATATAATTGTTAAAACAAATTAACAATATGTTGTATTGTATCACATACATATTTAAAATAAAATACAAGATTTGCCATTGGTACTAAAGTACCAAAAAACAAATAAAATTGTTGCATATTTGTACATTATAAATTATAATAATCGCAGGGTTATTTCGACAATTGAATTAAGGAGAAGGTTTAGATATGTATTCACAACAGAATGTTGGAATCGGGGATGACTATGTGACAGCACATAGACTGGACCGCCGGCTTGCTGGAAGGACTGCAGGAGGAGCTGCAGAAAGGCGGATACGACGGACAGACGCCGGTAGCGATCGTCTACAAGGCGTCGTGGCCGGAAGAACGGGTCTGCCGCTGCACTGTCAGTACGCTGGCCGAGACGGCCAAAACACAGGGCATCGACAAGACGGCGCTCATCCTCGTCGGCGAGTTTCTCGGCAGCGCCTATGACAGAAGCTTATTATATGATCCTGCGTTTACCCATGGATACCGCCAAGGAAAGACGAAATAAGGCGGCCCGGATACGGCAAGGTATGCCCGTACGAGGAGGCAGATTGGTATGGAAGCAGTCGTTTTTTCATTTACCGCCGCGGGGACGGCGCTGAGCCTGCGCATCGGCCCCGTGTTATCTGAATTGGGATTCGTCGTAACCCATGAAACGATGAATAAATTTATTCCTATGAATCCGGCCGTGCTGCGGCCCTTTCCCCTGAATGTGGCCGAAAGCGTCCGCCTGGCCTTTCGAAATGCCGAAGCCCTCGTCTTCGTCGGCGCGGCAGGCATCGCCGTGCGCGCTGTCGCGCCGCAGCTGCGGGGCAAAGACAAGGATCCGGCTGTGCTGGTCGTCGACGAAAAAGGGGAATACGTCGTTCCCCTGTTGTCCGGCCATATCGGCGGGGCGAACAACATCGCCCGGTATCTGGCGAAGGGGCTGGGCGGCCATGCCGTCATCACGACGGCGACGGATGTCAACAATCTCTTTGCCGTCGACGAATGGGCGGCGGTGCAGGGACTGCGCCTGTCGTCTCTGAGCGACGCCAAGGCCTTCGCCGCGGCGCTTCTCGAACGGGGACAGGCTGGATTGTACAGCGACTTTCCCTTAAGCGGCGACGTGCCGGCCAGCCTGGTGCAGGCTGGGCAGGGCCCGGCTGGTCTGGCCGTTACGGTAAAGGACGAGTGCCGTCCCTTTGCCGTGACCGTCGTGGCCCGTCCGCCGATCCTGCATATCGGCGTAGGCTGCCGCCGCGGCGCGAGCGCCTATTTCATCGCCCGCCGCGTCGGCGAAGATATGGAACGGCTCCACCTGAGCTGGGACGCCGTAGCCGATGTCAGCACGATTGATATAAAAAGGGACGAAGCAGGCATTACGGAATTTGCTCGGGCACGCCATCTGCCGGTGCGCTACTATACGGCGCGGCAGCTCAACGACGCGCCGGGAAAATTCATTTCGTCGGGGTTTGTGCGGCGTGTTGTCGGCACGGACAACGTCTGCGAGCGGGCTGCTGTCTTATCCAGCCATGGCGGCCGGCTGCTGCTGGAAAAATCGGGCCGCGACGGCGTGACTGTAGCCATTGCCTGCGAAGAATACGTCGTCCAGTTCGGCAAGAAGGAGGACAAGGTATGAAGCATACGGTGTATGTCGTCGGCATCGGGCCGGGCGGCCCTGCCGGCATGACGGCCGAGGCCCGTCAGGTGCTGGACCGCTGCGACTGCATTATCGGATATACTACGTATATTGGACTGATAAAAGAGGAATATTCTCATAAAGAACTGTTGGATACGGGCATGACGAAGGAAGCAGACCGCTGCCGCCTGGTCATAGACAAGGCCCGCGAAGGCAAGATCGACGAGATCATCAAGCTGCTCGATAAAGCATGAGCGCGCATTTGCCCGCGTCGTTGGAATCTGTACAGGACGCGGATATACTGCTGGC
>USGG01000109.1 GCA_900554215.1 uncultured Megasphaera sp. | reverse complement strand
CAGGATTTGCAGCAGGCCGCCTATTGGTTTGCCGTATCGGCTGCTAATGGCTATACGGAGGGAATCAAGAATTACATATATGCCCTGGAGCATGGCGAAGGAGTGCGGCAGGATACGCAACAGGCCGCCTATTGGCAGAGTATGCTCCGTGATTTAGAAAAATAGTAAGCAGTCTGTGCTGAATTCAAACTATACAATGCACAATGCCGCTATTAAGAGAATCGTGCCTACAGCAGTGTTAAGGAAAATAAATATAAAATAATAACAGGCTGATGCAGGGAATCTATGGATGCTGCATCAGCCTGTTTGTCATTACATTAAATTAAGATGTTGATGAATATCATGAGAATCGACGCGTTGACCGGGTCGATGATGAGCGAACCGATAAGAGGGATGACGAAGAATGCCGTCGGCGCCGGACCGAAGAGCTCGGTCATAGCCGTCATATTGGCGATGGCGTTCGGCGTCGCGCCGAGACCAAAGCCGCAGACGCCTGACGACATGACGGCCGCTTCATAGTTCCTGCCCATGGTGCGGTAGACGATGAAATAGGCGAATAAGGCCATAAACACCGTTTGCGTCAGCAGGAGGACGATCATCGGCAGGGCCAGTGCGCCGAGCTGCCATAATTTCAGGCTCATGAGGACGCAGGTCAGGAAAATCGTCAGCCCTAAGTTGCCGAGTACTTCACTTTCCCGCTGGTATACGGGATAGACGTGGGTGAAGTCGGCAATATTCCGAATGACGGCGGCAACGAGCATAGAGCCGATGTAGGCTGGGAAGACGAGACCAACGCTGACGAAGAAATTGCTGACTAACGTGCCCAGGCCCATAGCTAAAAAGAGATGAGCCATGGCGTTCATGAAGCGGTAATTATTAATTGTCTGGCCCGATTTTTGTTCCTGTTCGATAGCTTCATGGGCTTTTTCTTTATTAGCGGCAGCGGCTTCCAGCTTTTCTACTTCGGGCTGCGCCGCGGCCGGGTCGAGACGTTCTGCAGCGGCGCTGCTGTGCAGGTCGAATTTATGGACGAGGCGTTCGCCGACAGGGCCGCCGATGATGCCGCCGGCGACGAGGCCGAAGGTAGCCGCGGCGACGGAAATGGTCGTACCGTTTTCAAGGCCTATTTTTTCCAGAACTGGGCCGAAGGCTGCCGATGTGGCGTGGCCGCCGACCAGGGGAATAGAACCTGTCGCAAGTCCCATGAGGGGATTCAAATCAAAGACGTTGGTCAAGCCTACGCCGATGATGTTTTGGCAGAGAATCAGAACCGTCGTGATTACGGCCATCTTGAATACGAGGATGCCGCCTCGCTTGATCAGGCTCAGGCTGGCCGTGTAGCCGACGCTTGTAAAGAAAAGCATCATGCAGATATTCTGCATCGTCGTATCCTGTTCATACGTCCAGACTCCGTTTGTGTATAAGACGCAGTTAAGAATTGCAAATAAGATGCCGCCGACTACCGGAGCCGGAATACAATACTTTCGGAGAAAGCTCAGCTTGACGCGCAGAAACACGCCGACGTAATATACGATAATGGCGGCCGCCAAGGTTTGATAAATATTTAGATTTAACGATATCCCCATGCTGCAAAACCCCTTCCAATTCCCTGATTATAAAATTTGATTTTGGGATATGAAATAAAAACAATGACATAGTACATCATAGCAAATTTTTACAGAATATACAAATATTAATGCGATGGACTGCATGGGAAGAAAAAAAGATTACCGGCGGAATATGGACTTTTTCATGGAAGGCGAGGCGTAATAATCTTTCAAGCCGCCGCGGCCGGACGGCGAGCGGAAGCACAGGGATTGTATATCGGTGCTCCGCATGTCGTACTGGAGCATCTGCTGCCCGAAGGGCGAAAGGCGGTTCATGCCCGTTCGCAGCTTCGTAATGATGGGGATTTCTTTTTTTGCTTCTTTTAAGACGGACGCGCCGAGGGGCGACAGAGCCAATACGCGGCCGTATTGGGGGCCTTCGAGGTAGGCCCTTTCCATGTCAGCGCGGTGCACGGCGAGGGCCGTGTAAGCTCCCATTCGGCGCAGACGGCTGTAGGCGTAGCGCTTCGTCTTTAAGGCGTCGAGAGCTTCCGGCCAG
>USGG01000108.1 GCA_900554215.1 uncultured Megasphaera sp. | reverse complement strand
AAAAAGTAACAGGCGGCTACAGCAACTTCGTCTGCTCGGCCAGCGCCGAATACGGACGGAAGAAGGACATCGGCAAGGATTGGTACTTCGAGCCCCAGGTTCAGCTCCAGTATGCTCATGTTACCGACGCCGACTACACGACGAGCCAGGGTACGAGCGTAGAACTGGACGCTATCGACAGCCTCATCGGCCGCGTCGGCTTCCGTCTCGGCAAGGATATGGGCGAAAACAATACCTTCTATATCAAGGCCGACGTACTCCATGAATTCTTAGGCGATCAGGATATCAGCGCCTTCGACGATACGGGCCGCCTCGATACGACGTACGAAAATGAAGGCACCTGGTACGACGTAGGCCTCGGCTTCTCCCATCAGTTCAGCAAGGGAACGTACATGTTCCTCGACGTGGAAAAGACCTTCGGCAATGACAACGAAGACACGTATCAGTTTAACGTCGGCATGAACTGGAAGGTCTGATCGCTGGTGAAACGGCAAGCGATATGCCCCGTATGCGGCAAGGAGTTTACAGCCGATCGGTCTACGCAGCGGTACTGCAGCGGCCTCTGCCGCCGGTACGCCTATCGCCATCGGGACGAAGCGCCTTCCGTCCATACGGCAGGAGGAAAGATGCTGCGCTCCTTCCGCTGTCTGCGCTGCGGGACGATCGTCGTCGTGACAAGTCACGCCGACAAACGGGTAAAATTCTGCTCGCCCCGCTGCGAACGGCTGTACTGGAAGCACTCGGAGAACACTGCGTGCCAGGCGGTGCCGCGCACCTTTCAGTGCAGGCAATGCGGCAGAACCGTCATTGTCGCAGAGTCCAAAGACCGCAGGACGAGATTTTGCAGTGCCGATTGTCGTATACAATGGTTTTCCGCCCATAGGAAGCGGGAAAGATAGACTGCACAGCTAGTACATATGGGAAGAGTCCGAAGGAGTAGATATCCTTCGGACTCTTTTGGTATTTGTACTAGCCGTTTGCTTCCCTTCACGTCGTCGAATTCCGAAGCGTGAGTATTATGCAGTGATTCCTGCTTTGTATGGGACAGGACAACAGGAGGAACAGCAGGAAGAAATAAGGCTGCATGGTTGCCGGACAGGGGCTTGCTGCAGGTGTGGTCCATAGAGAAGGCGATTGTATATTATTATGACCGACGGTATTGAAGAAAGGCCGCGCGTTCTGATATGATGAAATAGATAGATTATATAGTAAAGGAGATGCATACGGTGTATTCATGGAAACATATGCTGCGCGGCGCCGTAGCCTGCGCTGTCATTGCCGCGTCGTCCATGACGGCATTTGCCGGGGCCCCGTCGTATTTAGCACAGGTAGACCCGCAGCTGCGGCCGGCGCTGGAACAAAATTCTTCTCTGGATTTCAATCAGGCCGGCGTGCTGGAGGATATTAACCGGCGAGCCCGGTCTTTAGTCGGTTCGCCTGACTTGCCGAAGGATGAGGCCGTGCATGTTTACGACGTGTATATTCCCCGTGCCGGCGATTCGGAAACGCTGCGCCTGCGGATATATAAACCTGTTCAGGCAGAGGCGAGCCTGCCGGGTATTTACTGGATTCACGGCGGCGGGTTTTTGTTTGGCGTACCTGAGCAGGACGAGGCCCAGAGCATACGCTTTGCTAAAGACGTCGGGGCTGTCGTCGTGTCTGTCGATTATCGGTTGGCTCCGAAATATCCCTATCCGGCGGCGATTGACGACTCGTACGCAGGGCTGAAATGGTTCTTTGACAATGCCGCAGCCTTAGGTGTTGACCATAGGCGCATTGCCGTTGCCGGAGCCAGTGCCGGCGGGAATCTCTGTGCTGCCGTGGCCTTGATGGCTCGTGACAAGGGCGAGATACGGCCTGTTTTTCAGATGCCCTTGTATCCCATGCTGGATGATCGCATGGATTCGCCGGCCAGTCGTGAGGTCATGGACATGAGAGTATGGAACAACGTGTCCAATGTGTTTGCTTGGAAAGCCTATATCGGCGACGCCGTGGGAACGGATAAAGCGACGCCTTACATGGCTCCGGCAAGAGCGGAGAATTTGTCGGGCCTGCCGCCGGCGTATATCTGCGTCAGCACGCTGGACCCCTTCCGCGATGATACGATACATTATGCGCAGCGCCTGGCCCAGGCCGGCGTACCGGTGGAATTTCACCTCTATCCCAGAGCATATCACGCCTTTGAGGCTATAGCTAAGGGAACGGCTTATTCGGAGCGGGCTATTGATGAATATGTCCGCGTACTGAATGAGGCTTTGCATCCATAACTTTGGTTCTATAATAAATGTTGGGGTAACGACAGACATCGTCTATCTGCCGCGACCC
>USGG01000107.1 GCA_900554215.1 uncultured Megasphaera sp. | reverse complement strand
ATAAGGAAATTACTTGGGAAACTTCACACAGCTTTAATACTGGATTTGATTTCGCCGCGTCCCATGCTGTTCATCGCCGGAGCCGATGCTCATTCCCGTGAATTCAGCGAAGACGCCTATCGGTTAGCGAGCGAACCGAAGGAGCTGTACATCGTCCCCAATGCCGGCCACGTCGATTTGTACGACAGGACCGACGTCATCCCCTTCGGCAAGCTGACCCAGTTTTTCAATCAGTATCTAAAGAATTGAGGAAATCGGCAGGCGCTGCGGCAGTCCATAGCGGACGCGGCGGCGCCGCCGTCTGTTCAGTCCATAGGAGGCCATGATGAAAGGACATCGGTTATTTATTTTTATCTTAGCCGTCGGCGTGTTCGGCATTTTAAATACGGAAATGGGGGTCATCGGCCTTTTGCCGTACGTATCGGCCTATTTCGGCGTATCTATTTCCGAAGCGGGGGCGTTGGTCAGCTTGTTTGCCCTCATCGTCGCCGTGTCGGGGCCGGTCATGCCACTGCTCATGTCGCGGTTTGAGCGAAAAAAGGCGATGCTCTTCGTGCTGGCCGTCTTTATCGCCGGCAACGTCGTATCGGCCGTGACGGACAGCTTTGCCGTTCTCCTGGCGGCCCGGGTTATTCCGGCCTTTTTCCATCCCGTGTACTGCGCCCTGGCCTTTTCGGCGGCGGCGGAAGCGGTGCCGCAGGAATACGCTCCCGACGCCGTCGGCAAGGTCATGGTCGGCGTAGCTGCCGGCATGGTCCTCGGCGTGCCGGTCAGCAACTTCCTGGCCGAGGCCGTATCGCTGCAGGCGGCCTTCGCCTTCTTCACGGCTGTCACGGCGGCGGCTTTTGCAGCGACGCTGTTTTGTATTCCGTCCATGCCGGCCGGCCCGAAACGGACCTACGGCGAGCAAATCGGCATCCTGCGCCGTCCTGCCGTGTGGATGTCGATTTTTGCCATCATCTTCATGAACGGCGCCTTATTCGGCGTGTTTACCTATTTGGCCGAATACCTGGGTGTCGTGACGGCCTTGTCCGGCGGTGCTGTGAGCCTGTTTTTATTCGCCTACGGCCTATCCAACAGCGCAGGCAGCTTCCTGTCGGGGCGGCTTATCCGCTGGAATGAGGGGCTGACCGTGCAGGCCTTTCCCTGGGTTCTGCTGGCGCTGTACGCCTTGGTATGGCTGGGCGGCGCGACGGCGGCTGTCATGGCTGTTCTCGTCGTGGCTTGGGGCTTCATCGGCGGCGTCAACGCCAGCACGCAGCAGTATATCCTCACCCAGACTGCGCCGGAAGCGAAGGAATTTGCCAGCGGCATCTTCCTCACGTCGGCCAACGCCGGCACCATGGCTGCCTCGGCTCTCTGCGGCTGGTGCATCGCCCAGTGGGGCACGGCGGCGGTCCTCATAGGCGGCGCGGTCTTTGCCGCCGTTAGCGTCGTGTTCCTGCGGCTGCGGGCCCTGTCGTTCCACTCGGCTCGTTCTGATGAGAGGTCTGCCGCGTCGTCTTATTCATAGTATTTATCATTACACCGCTTTTTTATATACAGCAAATCCCTGCAGCCGATGCTATTGCATACGCTTGCAGGGATTTTTTGTAGTATATTATTCAATTTGCCCAAGGGCTGCCAACTCGCTGCGGATATGGTTCAGAAAGATGCGGCTTGCTTTGGAAAAGCGGTGCGATTTTTTCCAAAGCAAGTACGGAACCGCCTGGAGGGGCGGATGGAAGGGGCGATGGCACAGCGGGCTGTCCGGACCGGTTGGGGCGAGATTGTCGAAGGAGGTGGCATAGCCCAGCCCTTCCTGAACCAGCAGGGATGCGTTATAAAAGAGGTTGTATATGGCGACGATATGAAGCTGCTCGACAGGAACGCCGAGCCAGCCGGAAAATTCGTTGTGCTCCCAGGCCTGGGCCGAGTAAATCAGGGGGATGGAAAGAAGATCCTGCGGCTCTATGACAGCCTTTTGGCTGAGGGGACTGTCCTTCCGCATGAGCAGGCCCCAGCGGTGTGTCCCGGGCAGGCGCAGGTAGTGATACTGTGTCAGGTCGAGGGGGCCGAAGACGACGGCGAAATCCGTCAGGCCCTTATCCAGCTTATCCAGGACGTCGGGCGCGTTGCCGCTGCAGAAATGGGTTTGGATAAAGGGATAGGAACGCTGCATTGCCGTCAGCGTGCGGGCGATAAAGCGGATGGGCTCGCCTTCGCCGCAGCCGATGCGCACTTCGCCGCGAACCGAGGCGTCGTCCATGGCGGAAAATTCCGTCGTCGTCTTGTCGATGAGGCTGAGAATTTCTTTGGCCCGCTGGCGCAGGAGGAGCCCTTCCTCCGTCAGGGTGATGCGGCGGCTGCCGCGGATAAACAGCTGCTGTCCCAATTCCTCCTCCAGCTCCATGAGCTGCCGCGACAAGGTTGGCTGCGTGACGTGCAGGGCCTTCGCCGCCTGGGGGATGGCCGCCTTGTCATTC
>USGG01000106.1 GCA_900554215.1 uncultured Megasphaera sp. | reverse complement strand
GCTGCCGTATGCCGCAGTGGCGGCCTTCTGGATGTATACGGCACCGGCCGCTTCTTCCGTAATGGGCACGCCGGAGCACAGGCCGAGGAAAGCCGTCGCGCTGCAGACGAGCATCGTATCGATGAAGACGGACAGCATTTGTACCAGGCCCTGCTTTACGGGATGGCTGACGTGAGCCGACGCGGCGGCGTTCGGAGCCGAGCCGATACCGGCTTCATTGGAAAACAGGCCGCGTTTGATGCCGTAAATCATGCACGAACCGGCAACGCCGCCAAAGATCGCTTCAAAGTCAAAAGCGTCGGCAAAAATCATGGCCAACACATTGGGAATTTCACCGATGTGGAACAATACGACAAACAGGGCCGCTAAAATATAAATCGCGCCCATGACGGGAACCATGACCGACGTCACCTTGACGATGCGCTTGCCGCCGCCCATGACGCAGTAGCCGACGAGGAGGGCGATAATGGCGCCGAGAATCCACGGCGTCGACGTCTGATCATAAAAACCGTATACGGCAAAGGTAGACTGGAGGTTGTACGAAGCCAGCATATTAAAGCCGCCGGCATAGGTCAAAATCAAAAAGACGGCGAAGATGACGCCTAAGGTGCGGTTATGCATGGCCGTTTCGATATAGTACGCCGGGCCGCCGTAGCTGCCGCCCTGGCTGTCGCGCCGTTTGTATACCTGGGCCAGGGTACTTTCGATAAATGCACTGGCACCGCCGATAAAGGCCAGCAGCCACATCCAGAATACCGAGCCCGGACCGCCCAAGCAGACGGCCGTCGATACGCCGATGATGTTGCCCGTACCGACGCGGGAGGCCGTAGAAATCATGAGAGCCTGAAAGGAGGAAATAGCTCCCTTTTCCACAGGCGCTTCCATGACGACGCGCACGCTTTCGCCGAACATGCGAATCTGAACGAGTCCCGTCTTGGCCGAGAAAATCAGGCCGGCTACGCTGAGAACAACGATTAACACGGGATAGTACATAAAATCATCTAATGCTAATAATAAATCCATACTGCGTCTCGCACTTCCTTTCCCTTTGACATCTCGGCACATCTTGTCTATCCCGGGAGTGCAGACGATAGGACAGTAGAGCCTGAGTAATCAAATAATAAAATCTTTTTTCACTATACAAAAAGCGTAATACGTTTTACGATAGTTGTCAATAATTATACAAGAATAGCCTATATCAAATTGATATGTATTATGCTTTTTCATTGCATATTGCATATCTTATGTAACCGGACAAGAGATGGAAAACCTGCAAGTTTATGGCTCCTTTTGTAATTTATATTTTTCAAAGTACGGGTCAATTTATTTTCTTTACTTCAGCCCTGTAGTATAATAAAAAAGAAAGAAAGGTGATTACTAGTGTCCTTACTGCCAAATCTCATTGCGCAAGCCATTGCCTTTGACCGCGGCGACGCCCGGCGCATTCAGCATTTCCTCAAGGTCTATGCCTATGCCGACACGATCGGCCGCTTGGAAGGCCTCCCTGACGACATGCAGGAAACCCTCGCTGCGGCGGCAATCCTCCACGACATCGGCATCCACGCCGCCGAAGAAAAGTACGGCAGCTCCAGCGGCAAATATCAGGAGCTCGAAGGACCGGCGCCAGCGCGGCGCATCCTCTCGTCTTTAGGCTGCGATGAGGGGCGCATCGACCGCGTCTGCTATCTCATCGCCCATCACCATACGTACGACGGCGTAGACGGCATGGATTATCAAATCCTGCTGGAAGCAGACTTCCTTGTCAACGCTTACGAAGACAACCTGCCCAAAGATGCGATCCGCACCTTCTGTCGCAAAGTGTTCCGTACAGAAAGCGGCATCGGGCTGCTGCGAGAAACATTTGATATACAAGATATATAAAAGGAGGAAATTCCCATGACTAACGTAGACAAGTTCATCGATATGGTCCGCCATTCGGACAATATCGTATTCTTCGGCGGCGCCGGCGTATCGACAGAAAGCGGCATCCCCGATTTCCGCAGCGTCGACGGCTTATATAATCAGAAATATAAGTACCCGCCGGAAACGATTTTGAGCCATTCCTTTTACGTCAGCCAGCCCGAAGAATTTTACCGGTTTTACCGCGACAAGATGCTCTGCCTGGACGCCCAGCCCAACGCCGCCCATAGGAAATTGGCCGAATTGGAACAGGCCGGCAAGTTGAAAGCTATCGTCACGCAGAATATCGACGGCCTCCATCAAAAGGCCGGCAGCAAAAACGTCCTCGAACTGCACGGCAGCGTACACCGCAATTTCTGCCAGCGCTGCCATAAATTCTTCGACGCCGAATACATGCTCCACAGCGACGGCGTGCCGAAGTGCGACGTCTGCGGTGGCCCTATTAAGCCCGACGTCGTCCTGTACGAAGAAGGACTGGACAACGACGTCATCGAACAGTCCCTGTACTATATCAGCCATGCCGACATGCTCATCATCGGCGGCACATCCCTCGTCGTCTATCCGGCAGCCGGCCTGGTCCGCTACTACGGAGGCCATAAGCTGATCCTCATCAACAAATCAGCGACGGATATGGATAAGTCTGCCGATTTAGTCATCAACGAGCCTATTGGCGAAGTATTCAGCCGCATTACACTATAACGACACAAAAAGGAGACAGATCCTTGATGTGACCCCAAAAAGTTAGACCTTAGTAACGAGGTAGTTTTTGCTATCTCG
>USGG01000105.1 GCA_900554215.1 uncultured Megasphaera sp. | reverse complement strand
CTGGGCGCCGCGCATGGAGCCGTCGCCGCCGATGACGACGAGGGCGTCGATTTCCAGAGACCGCAGGTACGCCGCCGCTTCCTTCTGCACGTCCTTTTCCATAAATTCCAGGCAGCGGGCCGTGCGAAGGATCGTGCCGCCGCGATGAATAATACCGCCGACAGCACGGCGGTCCAAGGTGACCGTCTCATGACGGAGCAGGCCTTCGTAGCCGCGGATAATCCCTTCGACAGCCAATCCCTTTTCAATAGCGTAGCGCGTTACGCCGCGAATAGCCGCATTCATGCCCGGGGCGTCGCCGCCGCTGGTCAATACGCCGATTTTACTAATCATAATGACATCATACTCCTTTTTCTCTGGCAATAAACTGCACTTTCTTTTCTTCTATCTTCTGGACAATCGTATCAACGATTTGCGATGCTCCGCCGCGCGTCGTATCGACGACGCAGTCGCAGTAGGGATAAATTTCTTCCCACTGGCGCATCATCTTATGAACAAATTCCCGTAAGTTGTCGTAATCGACAGTCGGCCGCTTGCCGATGTGACGGCTCACCCGCTCTTCCACGCGGAACGGCTCCGACAAAAGGGCGATAATGAAACCATGGCGGTGCAAAATCCGGTAGGTCTCTATACTCATGGGAAAATTGCCGCCAAAGGAAATAACCGCTTCGTGATAGCGGCTGACCTGCTGCAGGACGTTGAGCTCCCGTTCGCGAAACCCCTTTTCGCCGGCATGGGCATAGAATTCAGCGATAGTCATGCCGACGGCCCGCTCGATGCGCCGGTCCGTGTCGACGAACTGCCAGCCCAGACGCTGGGCCAGTTTTCGTCCTATATGACTTTTGCCGCTTCCCATCATGCCTACGAGAACAATATTCCGTTTCATCGTCGCACCTCCCTTGCTTAGTATTCTCCATCTTTGGGTACGTTCTCTATTATAGCAAAATTTTTCTATCTTGCCACATGAAAATGAGAGAAAAAGGCGCATTTTACATATAATTTCTTTCAAAAATATGTAAGATGCGCCTTGATTTCTTTTTGTTCAGATGATACTGCCCGATAACCGACGAACAAAGCGGGCTGCTCGCGCCCAATCGTCTACCCTACTCCGGGTAAATGCGGAACCATGCCGCGTACATCGTCGGCAAAACCAGCAAGGTCAGCACCGTTGCGCCGAGAAGGCCGCCGGCAATAGCTACAGCCATCGGCCCCCAGAAGATGCTGGTCATGAGGGGAACCATGCCGAGAATTGCCGCCGCGGCAGTCAGCATGATCGGGCGGAACCGCAGGACAGCCGAGTCGATGACGGCGTGCCACGGGTCTTCACCGGCAGCCAAATGCTGCTTGATCTGATCGATGAGGATAACCGAATTGCGGATAATCATGCCGCCCAGGGCCAAGATGCCCAGATACGCCACAAAACCCAGAGACTTGCCGAGCAGCAGCATGGCGACGGCTACACCGACGATGCCCATAGGAGCCGTAATCAAGGTCAGGGCCATGAGAGAGACGCTGCGGAGCTGGATCATGAGCAGGGTCATGATGAGCAGCACCATGACCGGCACGGGCTTGAGCAGATACCCCAAGGATTTCTGGCTGTTTTCCAAATCGCCGTCTACTTCAATAGAGTACCCGAAGGGCAGACGGCTGCGAATGGCCGCCGTGTCGTCGTAGGCCTTCTGCGTCGCGTCGTTGGACGTACCGGAGCGGATCGTCCCTTCGACAGTAATGGTCGGCTTCAAATCGCGCCGCCAGATAAGGCCCTCTTCGGCGCCGTAGGAAATTGTCGCCACCTGTTCCAGCGGCACGTAGCCTGCCGTACCGGCATAGACGGGCAGGCTGCGGATACGGGATAAATCATTCCGCCCGTCTGGCGAAAGGCGAAGCTGGATAGCGATAGTCTTATCGGGAGCCCCGTAATACTCGGCAATCGTCGCGCCGCTCAGTTCCGTATACAGCGTCTGGGCAATGGTCTGGCCCGACGCGCCCATAGCCCGCAGCTTGTCCTGATCGAGGCGGACCTGGACGATTTCGCTCTTCTGCTCCCAGTTGAGGAAGACCTGGCGGACGTTCGGGTCCTGCCGCACCGCGTCGGCGGCCTGGGAGGCATAAGCCTTCACCTTGTCGACGTCATAGCCGGACACGCGCAGCATGATGGGATAATCCGAAGGCGGCCCCAGAGGGATGCTCTTGATATTGCAGCGCACGCCGGGCTGTCGTTCTTCTATTTCGCGCCGTATATCCTCGGCTAGGGCTTCCCGGCCCTCTACGTCGGACGCTACGACGACGAACTGGGCGTAATTGTCGGCCGGAAGGACGGGTTCCAGAGTCAGAACGAAGCGGGGGGCTCCTTCGCCGACATAATAAGAATAATTTTTTATCTGGCCGGGCTTCGTATCCAAATACCGGGCCAACGCAGCTGCTTCCTTTTCCGTCGCCGCCAGCGACGAGCCTTCCGGCAAGGTCATTTCAACGATGATTTCCGGCCGCAGGGACGGCGGAAAAAATTCCTGGGGAATATACTTCATCAGCCCTGCCGAGGCAATGCACAACGCCGCCGTGCCGCCTATAACGGCCCGCCGATGAGACAGGCACCATACGAGAACGGCGCGGAACCCATCGTAAAAGCGGTTTTGGTACAGCGTCTCTTCCGTCTTAACCTCTTTCACCCGGATAAGATAGTACCCGAACAAGGGCGCAGCCATGACCGACACGAGCCACGACAGCACCAGAGCCGACAAGATAACCGGGAACAAGGCCTGACAAAATTCCGATGCCGCGCCGTCGGAAAAGGCCACGGGGATAAAACCGGCGCAGGTGACGAGGGTCCCCGTCAGCATGGGCTTGGCCGTCACCTTAAAGGCATGGCAAGCCGCGTCGAGACGGTTCATGCCCC
>USGG01000104.1 GCA_900554215.1 uncultured Megasphaera sp. | reverse complement strand
CTGTTTTCAAATACGGCGACAACATCGACACCGACGTCATCATCCCGGCCCGCTATTTGAACAGCTTTGACCCGAAGGAATTGGCGTCGCACTGCATGGTGGACATCGACGAATCCTTTGCAGATAATGTCCAAGAAGGGGATATCATGGTCGGCGGCCACAATTTCGGCTGCGGCTCGTCGCGGGAACATGCGCCCATCGCCATTAAGGCCTCCGGCGTGCCCGTGGTCATCGCCGCCAGCTTCGCCCGCATTTTCTACCGCAACGCCATCAACGTCGGCCTGCCCGTGCTGGAAATCGGCGACGACGTGGAAAAAATCAAGGCCGGCGACGTATTATCTGTCGATTTGTCCACGGGGAAAATCGTCGACAAGACGACAGGCGACGTCTTCCAGGCGCCGCCTCTGCCGGGCTTTATCCAGGATATCGCCAAGGCGGGCGGATTAATCAACTATGTGAAGGAGTATAAATAAGTATGTCTAAGCATATCGTAGTCATTCCCGGCGACGGGATAGGAAAGGAAATTACCGACGCAGCCGTCACGGTGCTGCAGAAAATAGACGACAAATTTCATATCGGCCTGACCTTTGAGACGAAGGACGCCGGCGGCACGGCCTATGACGCATGCGGCACGCCCTTGCCTGACGATACGGTCGAAGTGGCGAAGAAGGCTGACGCCGTCCTCTTCGGAGCCGTCGGCGGCGACCAGTGGGACAACGTTGAGCCGTCCCTCCGTCCCGAACGGGCCGTCCTGGGCCTGCGCAAGGCCTTGGGATTGTATGTCAACCTCCGTCCCGTCAAGGTATCGCCCGTATTGGCCGAGTATTCGCCCTTGAAGCCGGACATCGTTACCGGCACGGACATCGTTATCGTCCGCGAGCTTATCGGCGGCATTTACTTCGGCGACAAATGTGAATCGGAAATCCATAACGGCGTCGAACGGGCCTGGGATTTGGAAAACTACAGCGTGCCCGAAGTACAGCGCATTACGCGCTTCGCCATGGAAGCGGCGCGGAAACGGCGCGGCAAGGTCACGTCCGTCGATAAATCCAACGTCCTGGCCACGTCCCGCCTGTGGCGGCGCACCGTCATAGACGTAGCCAAGGACTATCCCGATATAGCCTTGAACCATTACTACGTCGACAACTGCGCTATGCAGCTGGCCCTGAACCCGACGCAGTTCGACGTCATCGTCACAGGCAACCTCTTCGGCGATATTCTGAGCGATGAAGCAGCCGTATTGGGCGGTTCCATCGGCATGATGCCCTCGGCTTCCATTGGCGAGCTCACCAGCCTGTACGAACCCATTCACGGCTCGGCGCCGGATATTGCCGGTCAGGGCATTGCCAATCCCTGCGCTACCATCCTGTCGGCAGCCATGCTCCTGCGTTATTCCTTAGATGAAGACGCCGCTGCCGATGCTATCGAAGCCGCCGTCGACAAGGCCCTGGCCGACGGCTGGCGCACAGCCGACTTGTACAAAGAGGGCTTCAAAAAAGCAGATACACATACGATGACCAACGTCATATGTCAGTATATCTGATACATAACTCCCCAGTAGGCAAAACGGAAACGACCTGTCAGCAGGCGTTTCCGTTTTGTCCTTCTATTATACGCTATGCAGTTTTTTTAAAACCACTGCTCGTGCTGCTGGCAGGCCTGAATGACAGCCTGCAGGGGCGGCGTGATGAATTTATCCTTGTGATGGACGATTTTAAAGATGCGATTGAACGTGACGTGGTCTACAGCCAGGGGGACGAGGGTGCCGGCGGCGATGTCGTCGGCTACGAGGCGGCGCGACAGGATGGTAGCGCCCAGGCCGGCTATGACGACCTTTTTCAGGGCTTCCGTATTATTGAACGAGCCGGCAATGTGCACGGCGGTGTGATGCTGTGCTATGGTGTGGAGAAAGAGATCCCGCGTGCCGCTTCCTTCCTCTCGCAGGTACATGGTCAGGCTGCGCAGCTCCTGTACCGACAGGGGCGCGCGCTGGGCCAGGGGGCAATCGGGGGGCACGACGATGACCAGCTCGTCGACCATGAAGGGGGAAGACAGCAAATAGGGCGACGAAATGTCGCCTTCGACGAGCGCCAGGTCGATGTCGTCACGCAGGAGCATTTGCTCCAGCTCGCTCGTGTTGTGGATTTCCGACAGCGTTTCCTGGGCAGGACTGCCTTTCTTGAGATGCCGGAGCAGCTCGACGAGGAAGACCTCGCCGATGGTCACGCTGGCGCCGATGCGGACAGGCGCCGTCCGGCTGAAGGAATGGAGGGCCTGCTCGGCCTGGGATGTCAGCGACAGAATTTGCCGGGCATAGGACAGCAGGCTCTGGCCGGCCGGCGTGATGTACAGGCGCCGTCCCAGCCGTTCAAATAAGCAAACCTCGTAGTCGTCTTCCAGCTCCCGGATCGTCTGACTGACTGAGGGCTGGGTCATGTGCAGTCGTTTGGCCGCGCCGGTCATGCTGTTTTCCTCGCAGACGACGAGGAAGACTGACAGATGGCGCAGCGTCATCCATTTATCCATAACTAATCACCTATTAAAAATATAAAATAATGTAATTTTACATATACATGATACCATGATACACTTCTTTCATGACGTTTTCAACTATACAATGAAGGAAGTGGATGTACATGAATCGATGGAAAGGCGTGGCCTTTACCCTTGTATTTGCCGTTCCGGCCTATTTTCTGGGCCAGTATTTTCCCATTATCGGCGGCCCCGTTTTCGGGATTCTGCTGGGAATGGTATTTGCTTCTGTGCGGCGGCCTGCCGTGCTGGAAGACGGCATTGCCTATACGGGCAAAAAGGTGCTCCAATATTCGATTATATTGCTCGGCTTTGAAATGAACTTATATCATGTGCTGGATACGGGAGCCAAATCGGTGTCGGTCATGAT
>USGG01000103.1 GCA_900554215.1 uncultured Megasphaera sp. | reverse complement strand
CTGTGCGACTCCTTTCGGATACAGGCAGCAGGATCACCAGCTGGTACTGGAAAAGGATGAGGCGGCAGTAGTCCGCTTGATTTTTGAAAAGTACCTGAGTGGGGTGGGAATCGCAGAAATTGCACGTTACTTAAATGAAAACCATCCGAAAGAGGGCGGCTGGTGGTACACTTCCGCTGTGCGATTCATGCTTCATAACGAAGCCTATAAAGGCGATACACTGCACCAAAAACATTACACCACGGACACATTGCCGTTCATGGTCTACCACAACGAGGGCCAGTTTCCGAAATACTGTGCCTATAAAAGCCACGAGGCAATCGTTTCGTCGGGCTGGGCATGCAGCCTTTCTAATATTTCTTCGGCTTTCCTTCTGTCGACGCAGCGCCCTTCCGAATCAAGGCCGGCCTGCGTATCGCCAGGCTGCCACTGAGCCGTCAAGACGCCCTTGGCATGATCGAACTGCGCCTTGACGACGTAATAGGTCACGGGCTTGAAATTGTCGATTTCCCGCTGACGGCGGACGACCAAGGCCAGTGTCGGCGTCTTGACCCGGCCGATGGGAAATACGACGCGGTGTCCCTGCCGGCGGGCGGCCAGCGTATAGGCCCGCGACAAGTTCATGCCGATGAGCCAGTCGGCGCGGCTGCGGGCCAGGGCCGATTCTTTCAGATGAAAAAAATCGCCGTTATCCCGCAAATCACGAAGGGCTTCGCCGATGCTCTTTTCGTCGAGGGCATTTAAAAGGATGCGCTCGACGCGCTTCGTATTGCCTACATAATCCAGTATTTCGTCGATCAGAAGCTGCCCCTCCCTGTCAGGGTCGCCGGCATGGACGATAGTATCGGCGTCGCTGATGAGACGACAGATGACGTCGAACTGCTCCCTGCTGTTCGGACTGACGAGCAGCTTCCACTGCTCCGGAATAATGGGCAAATCGGCGTCCTTCCACTGCTTGTATTGCCGATTATAGTCCTGCGGCTCCGCCTGCTGCAGCATGTGGCCGTAAGCCCAGGTGACGATGCCGCCGCCCGTACGGATAAAGCCCTTTTCCTGCCGCTGCGGCTGCGGGAGGCATTTTGCCAGCTCCCTGGCCATGCTGGGTTTCTCTGCGATAAACAATTTCATACTATACAATAACTCCTGCTCTAGTGTCTGCTGCCAGACATCTTATACTTTTGCCAGTTGGCCGGCCGCTTCGATGACCTTGACGAAGGATCGGGGAATTTCCTGACTGCGCAGGGACTGCCCCAGGAGCCGGCCTAGGATGACGCCCTTGTTGCTGTACAGCCAGGCAAAATAATAGATGTACAGGGCCTTGATATTGCGGGCGTTGACGTTGCCCAGCATGCGCGGCGGATAGTCGTGGAAATTGACGTCCAGCTTGCGGCAGGCCTTTTTAATCATGTCCGACGTAGCCCGGCCGTGCTCGCCGGCTACGGTATTGATGATGCGGTCCAGCTCGCGGCGGCGGCCCATGTCGATCATCGTCTTGGCCAAATCCATTTCAAAGCAAATTTCATCGGTAAAGAACACGCCCGTCTCTCCCTTATGGCCGCCCTTTACGTCGGCATCGTATAAGGCAACGGTGGGAATCTTGAAGTATTCCAGGAGCTTCTTTATCTTTGAAATCGAGCTTTCGCCGCGAGCGTTGATGAGGCAGATGCCGTAGTAGTCAAAGGGCAGCCCCAGCGTCGTGCCGAACAGCTGGAAGCAGCCGAACTCCGTTTCTCCTTCGACGACGAGGACGCTCCGCGAATACAGGGCTTCCTTCACTTCGGGGAAATGCATGATCAGGTGCTTCTCGATTTCCTCGCTGAAATGGAAAGTCGCTCCGCAGGCTGCGCAGACCTGACCGGCGTCGCCGCGGTACAGGCGGACGATATTGCGGTAATCGTCGACGAGGGCGTCTGTCGAGTGCGTGACGATGAACAGCTGCCCCCGCAGGCCGTCGATGCCGAACAAATCCTTCAGGAGCTCGCAGAAGCGGGAATCGCCGTTGCTCAGGATCTGCTTGTAATAATTCAAAATAGACCGCTGCATGTACGGATGGAGGTGCACCTCCGGCTCGTCGATAGATACGACGAGAGGCAAATAGCGCCGCCCCTTGCCGTCGATAATCAGACTCTGCTCCAAGGGCATGGCCTTGCTTCGGGACATGATGAAAAGCTGCGTGAGGATACGCAGGGCGACGAGGGAAATAAACTTCATGTTGTCGGCCGTCGAGCGGTCCTGGCGGCTCAGGATGCGGGACAAGAGGAAGATATTGACAAAGTACGACGAGTCGAGGCTGCCTACCTGCACTTCATGATGAATAAAGGCCTGCGTATCTTCGTCCAGTCCGTCGTCATGGGAATGCTCCCACTGATACAGCCGCCGTTCCAGCGCGCGGTATACCGTAGCCGGCACTTTGAGTTCCTCCGGTTCGACGACGGAATTCGGCAGATAATGGATACAGCGTATCAGGTCGAGGGGCAGTTCTTCATTCCGCTCCACGTCATACAGCCGGGGATAGATTTCTTCCACCCGCTTTTCCAGGCGCACCGTCATCGTCTCCCGCCGCTCGTCGGGAAAGGCGGCAAAGTATTCGTTCTGATTTCGCAGCAAATGCATTTCCAGCGTGACAATAATCGGCTTTTCCGGGTCGGCGTAATCGTCTTCCCTGATGCCGAAGCCTTCGCTCATAACCGACAGCAGGCGCAGAAACCCGCTTTTGCCGATAGCGTTTTCACCGACGAGATAGTTGGCCTTTTCATGAAAGGTCATCTCCACGTCTGTTAAATTTCGATAATTTTCAATATGCATGTAATGGATATGCACAATATCACCGCCTGTATAGAATCCGTTCGCAACATACCGTAATAGTATACTATTCGACGCAGGCGTCTTGCGTCCCTGCTTTTTTCCGAGCAGAAAATCAAAACCACCAGTAGAACTGGTGGTTTGATCAGGCCCTATAAGGGCCTACT
>USGG01000102.1 GCA_900554215.1 uncultured Megasphaera sp. | reverse complement strand
AAGGCCGCAAGGGCGGCAGCAACATCGCCGCGGCGATCTGCAACGCCCTGCTGTACAAGCTGACGCGGGACGCCTGATTTCATAATAATTTACGTTTGTAACGCCTGTCTTTCCCCGTGATGCCGATAGGGGCAAGGACAGGCTTTTTGTTCTTGTGCCGGTAGGATAACTCTGCTATACTATATATAGATAGTTGATTAAGTCAACCGAATAATTGGTGAAGGAGGCGAACTTACGTATGGATTACTCGCAGATACGATATGCTTTCGGCGTGCTGAACCGCCGTTCCCAGGCTTATATTACCGACGCCTGCCGGCCGTGGCATATCGGCTACAGCGAATACGTAGTGCTTGAAGAATTATACCGCGGCGACGGATGCAGCCAGGATGAGCTGAGCAGGCAATTATCCGTCGACAAGGGCCTCGTCGCCCGCTGCGTCAAATCGCTGGAAGAAAAAGGCTATGTACGGCGCAGGCAGGATGAAAAGGACAAGCGTTTTAAATATATTTATCTGACAGAAACGGCCCGGCAAGCTCAGAAAGAACTGCTGCGCCTGTCGGAAATATGGATTCGAGCCTTGACCAAGGATATGGATGACGCTCTTATAGAAACTACGATACAGGGGATGACGAAGGCGGCGGATAACGCGGCCTCCCTGACTTGGAACAAAGCCGACGGAGAAATGGAGGGATGACATATGAAGGCATCGCAAACGTGGCTGTATGTCGCGGCTCTCGTCGTGTTTGCCGCGGCGGCGGCCGGATGCGGCCAGCAGCCGGCAGAGACGGAAGCGCCGCAGCTGGTCCGTACTGTCACCGTAGGCGCTGAGGCCGAAAGAGAAGGCAGCGCTTACTCCGGCACGGTGCGGGGCCGTTATGAAAGCGCCCTGGCCTTTCAGGCCGGAGGACGCATTACGGCGCGCAACGTCCAGCTCGGCAGCGTCGTCCATGCCGGCGACGTCCTCATGACGGTGGACCCTAAGGACGTCGTCCAGTCCGTGTACCAGGCTCAGGCCCAGGTCAGTGCGGCCCAAGCCCAGCTTCAATTAGCCGAAGCGAATCTGGCCCGCTACAAGCAGCTCTTTGCCCAGGACGCCGTGAGCGCCGCCGCCCTCGACCAATATCAGACGGCTTACGACCAGGCGGCAGCCCAATACCAGCAGGCGGCCGCTCTGCAGCAGGCTCAGGAGAACCAGCTGTCCTATACGAATTTGACGGCTGACGCCGACGGCGTCGTGTCGGCTCTTTCTGGCGAAGTAGGGCAGGTCGTTGCCGCCGGCCAGACTGTGCTGACCCTCGTCCATTCTGGCGAACTGGAGGTGCAGATCGACGTGCCTGAAAACAAGCTGGCTGAATTCCCCGTCGGACAGGCCGTAACCCTTTCCTTTTGGGCCCTGCCCGGTCAGACGGCTCAGGGGACGGTACGGGAAGTATCGCCCATGGCTGATGCGGCTTCCCGTACCTACGCCGTGCGCGTCGCCGTTCCGTCACCTCCAGAAGGCATGCAGCTAGGCATGACGGCCAGCGTGCATGTCAGCGCGGCAGATGGGAGCGGCTCGTATACCTTGCCCTTATCTGCCCTGTACCAGACAGGCGATGCGCCGCAGGTCTGGGTCGTCGGCAAAGACGGGACCTTATCTTTGAAGACTGTTTCCGTCGAAGGCTTCGGCGATAATACCGTCGCCGTGACGGGCCTTGCCGCCGGCGATGTCGTCGTCACAGCCGGCGTCCATATGCTGCGCGAAGGGCAGACGGTACGAACGGAAGGTGAGGGTACATGAGAAACTTATCGGAACTGGCTATTAAAAACAGAACCCTCGTCTGGTATTTCATCATCGTCATCGCTATTGCCGGCGTCTTTTCCTATATGAAGCTGGGCCGCATGGAAGACCCGGCCTATACAGTGCGGCAAATGGTCGTCACCGCCGCCTGGCCCGGCGCGACGGCACGGCAGATGGAAGAACAGGTGACGGATAAAATCGAAAAGAAGCTTCAGGATACGCCGAACCTCGATTACCTGAAAAGCTATTCCCGCCCCGGCCAGACGGTCATTTACGTGTACCTGACTGACCAGGCGCCGCGGGACACCATCCGCGACACGTGGCACGAGGTGCGAAACTTGACGGAAGACATGAAATCGGAGCTGCCTGACGGCGTCGTCGGGCCGTTCTTCAACGACCGCTTCGACGATGTATACGGCTCGGTGTACGCCGTGACCGGCGACGACTACTCCTATGAAGAGCTGCGGCAGAAGGCCGAGGAAATCCGCCGCATCATGCTGACCGTCGAGGACGTGAGCAAGGTAGAGCTCGTCGGCGAGCAGTCGGAAGCAGTCTATATAGAAATTGCCAACGATAAATTGGCCGAGCTGGGAATTCCGCCGACGGCCATTTCCGACGCCGTCAGCGGGCAGAACGCCATGACGCCGGCCGGCATGGTCGATACGGAATCGGATAACGTATACCTACGCGTCAGCGGCGTTTTCGACGATTTGGAAAGCATCCGCAACCTGCCTATCAACGCCAACGGCCGCCTGTTCCGTCTCGGCGACATCGCCTCTGTCGAACGGCGCTATACGGAGCCGGCGGACCCGAAGATGTTTTTCGACGGTAAACCTGCCGTAGGCATTGCCTTGTCTATGAAAAACGGAGGCAATATATTGGAGCTGGGAAGCAATCTGGAAGAGATGCAGCAGTACGTCAAGCAAAATTTACCGGCCGGCATGGAGCTCCATCAGGTATCGGACCAGCCTAAGGTCGTCGAGGAATCCATCGACGATTTCGTCGATACCCTCCGCGAAGCTATCCTCATCGTGCTGGCCGTCAGCTTCCTGAGCCTGGGCCTGCGGACGGGCCTTGTCGTAGCCTGCTGTATTCCCCTGGTCCTGACGGGCGTATTCTGCGTCATGGAAGTGGCCGGCATTGACCTGCACAAGGTATCCTTAGGGGCCCTGATCATTTCCCTGGGCCTTCTCGTCGACGACGCCATCATCGTCGTCGAAGCCGTGCAGGCACGCTTCGACGCGGG
>USGG01000101.1 GCA_900554215.1 uncultured Megasphaera sp. | reverse complement strand
TTGTGTGCTATCGGTACTTATATTTCATCACTGACAGAAAATCAGGTAATCGCCGTAAAATAATTTTCCCAAATGCCAATCTGCCGTATGCAGAATCCGCATAGGCAATCCCCTCCTTATTCGCAGTACATATCCCGCAGCATGGCGATTTCCCGGGCATAGCCGTCTAATTCGTTAGGAGTTTCCAAGTAAAACGGCAGCGTTCGCAGAGCCGGATGGTTGATAATCTTTTGGAAGGCCTCCAGGCCGATATGGCCTTCTCCTATTTTTTCATGCCGGTCCTTGTGGCTGCCCAGAGGATTCTTGCTGTCGTTAATATGAACGGCTTTCAGCCGCTCCAATCCAATAAGGCGGTCGAACTGCTCCAGCACCTCGTCAAGGCGCGTCGTAATATCGTAGCCGCCGTCAAATACGTGGCACGTATCCAGACAAACCCCCACCTTATCAGCCAATTGAACCTTATCGATAATAGCCGCCAGTTCTTCAAAGCTGCGGCCTACTTCCGTCCCTTTACCGGCCATCGTTTCCAGCAGTACCGTCGTCTTTTGACCGGAAAACATGCATTGGTTCATCATGGATGCGATGAGGCGGATTCCTTCGTCCGCGCCCTGCCCTACGTGGCTGCCGGGATGAAAATTGTAACGGCAGTTATCCAGATATTCCAGCCGCTGCAAATCCTCGCTCATCGCTTCGACGGCGAACTGCCGCGTTCTTTCCGTTTTAGAGCAGCCGTTGAGCGTATATGGCGCATGGGCCAAAATAGGCGCGAAATCATGAGCCGCCATGAGCTCGTTCAGCTGCTTCATATCGTCTATATCCAGCTTGCGGACGCTGCCGCCGCGGGGATTGCGCGTAAAAAACTGAAAGGTATCGGCTCCTATAGACAGCGCTTCCTCTCCCATATGGCGAAAGCCCTGCGAAACAGACAGATGACATCCTATATGCAGCATTTCTTTTCACCTCGCATAAGAAAAAGGCTGCAGCAAATAGTATGTTCCTTCGCTGCAGCGCTCTTCGTATTTTTTATTATTCTGCCTCCTGGCAGTCCTCGCATACTCCCAGGAAAGACAAACTCACGCCGCTGACAGAAAATCCTGTCTGCGCCTCAGCCTGTTTGGCCAGCTGTCCTTCGTCGATGTCGACGTCGAGCACGCGGTTGCATTTGACGCACCGTATATGGGCGTGCTGGGATGTATTATAATCGTAGCGGTGGGCGTCTTCGCCGCACTGCAAAATTTTTACTACGCCGATTTTTGCAAAAATCTCCATAGTCTTGTATACTGTCGCCAAGCTCATCGATGGATATTGGGGCTGGAGCTGCTGGTAAATGGATTCTGCGTTGGGATGGGTCATATTGTGGTCGATCGCATCATATACAGCCAGCCGCTGCGGCGTAACCTTGTAGCCGTTACTCCGTAATAATTCGGCAATGTTCATATCGTTTCCCCCCTTTTGTGCAAGGATACTGAGCATACTAACCAAACATACAATATGCGAAAGTATTCTCTATTACATTGTAACGGTTATTAATAGATTTTTCAATATAAATAGATAAAATTTTTTAATTTGACGAATACAAAATTTGCAAGCATAATATATACTATATTAGAAAGGAGTTTTCCATGACAGACCAACATATTATTCAAACGATCGCTCATACGATACATGTATCAGAAAAGCAAATCCAGACGGCCCTGAACCTCCTGCAAAGCGGCAACACGATTCCCTTTATCGCCCGCTACCGCAAAGAAGCGACGGGCATGCTGAACGAAATACAGCTGCGCCAAATCCAGGAGCAGTACGAATATGAACAAGCCTTATCCAGCCGCCGCGAAGCCGTGCGCCAGTCCATTATGGAGCAAGGCCAGTGGACGGACGAATTAGGACGGCTCCTGGACCAGGCCGGAAAACTGCAGGAAATAGAAGACCTCTATATGCCTTACAAGCCGAAGAAACGGACGAAAGCATCCATGGCCCGCGATGCCGGACTGGAACCGCTGGCCGACATCTTCTGGAAGCAGGACCCCCACGGGCCGTCTCCGGAAGATGCAGCCGCGCCTTACCTGAATGAAACGATACCGACAGTCGAAGACGCCATTGCCGGCGCGGCTAATATTTTGGCAGAACGCATGTCCGAACTGGCGCCGTACCGCCAATATCTCCGCCGCGCGTTGTGGAAGTCGGCAAAGCTGGAATGCACCCTGTTAGTCGAAGAGGACGAAGCCAAAGCCATGCTGACCTATAAGGATTTCAGCGGCCGCATCGCCTCCCTTCCCAGTCACCGCATACTGGCTATCAACCGCGGAGAAGCACAGAAGCTGCTGAAAGTAACCCTGACCGACACGCCGGATGCCAACATCGGCAAGCTGATCCAAGACGTAACTGTCTGTGATTCGCCTTACGGGCAGATCATCGCCGCCGCCGCGGCCGACAGCTATAAGCGCCTCATCTTCCCGCAGCTGGAACGGGAAATCCGCAGCGACCTGACAGAACGGGCCGAAAAGCAGGCCATTTCTATCTTCGCCAAAAACCTGCGCAGCCTGCTCCTCCAGCCGCCTTTTGCCGGACAGGTAATCTTAGGCCTGGACCCGGGATACCGCACGGGCTGCAAGGCCGCCGTCATCGACGCGACGGGCAACGTCCTCGACTACGGCGTCTGCTATTTGACCGGCTCGGAAAAACAGCGCCGCGCCAGCGCCGACACCCTCCTGAGCATGATTCAAAAGCACGGCGTAACGCTCTTATCTATCGGAAACGGCACGGCCTCTTATGAAACGGAGCAGTTCGTGGCCAGCCTCATTCAGGAAAACGACTTATCCTGCCGCTACATCATCGCCAACGAATCGGGAGCGTCGGTCTACTCTGCGTCCGATCTGGCCCGGGAAGAGCTGCCCGACCTGGACGTCACCATCCGCGGCGCCGTATCCATTGCCCGCCGGATTCAGGACCCCTTAGCAGAGGCCGTAAAAATCGACCCGAAATCAATCGGCGTCGGCCAGTATCAGCACGACGTCAACCAAAAGTCCTTATCGTCTGCCTTGGACGCCGTCGTCGAATCTGTCGTCAACTACGTCGGCGTCGACCTCAACACGGCGTCGGCAGCCCTACTGCAGCACGTGTCGGGCTTGACGGCGGCCACAGCAGCCAATATCGTCGCCTACCGCAAGGAAAACGGCCCCTTCCACAGCCGGCAGGAGCTGCTGTCAGTC
>USGG01000100.1 GCA_900554215.1 uncultured Megasphaera sp. | reverse complement strand
AAGTAGGCCCTTATAGGGCCTGATCAAACCACCAGTTCTACTGGTGGTTTTGATTCGCGCCTGATCGTTCACTCCGGCCGCTATAGGGGAATGACGGCATATATGCTATAATAAAGACAAATTTTGAGAAATGGAGCGTATATATGAGAAAAATTCTTTGGCTGGCCCTGGCCCTGTCGATAGCGGTCTTCCAGGCCATCGGGGCGGCGGACTTTTCCAATCTCGTCGTCATCCATACCAATGACACCCACGGCTACGACCAGAAGGCCGACGGCGTGTACGGCATGGCGGCCGTAGCGGCGCTGAAGCAGGAATACGAAGCGAAAGGCAAGGACGTGCTTCTCGTCGACGCCGGCGACGCCATACAGGATCATAATTTAGTCAATCTGAGTCAGGGCGCAACGGCTATCGCCTTTATGAACGCTGCGGGCTACGACGCTATGACGCTGGGAAACCACGAATTCGATTACGGTCAGGACGTGACCCTCGAACGGGCTGCGGAAGCGGATTTCCCCTTTCTCTCCTGCAATATCCTCGTCGATGCGACGGGAAAGACCTTCGTCCGACCCTATACGATCGTTGAAAAAGGCGGCGTGACCGTCGGCATCGTCGGCATCACGACGCCTGAAACGGCAGGGGCGACGAATCCGAAGAACGTATACGGCCTGACCTTTTTGGACGGACAGGACTTATACGACGCCGTGCAGTCCAGCGTAGATTACCTGCGCGGCGCCGGCTGCGACCTCGTCGTGGCCCTGGGCCATTTGGGCAGCGAGCCGTTTAGCGAGGGCCATCGGTCTGACGACATCCTGCGCCATGTGCGGGGTATCGACCTCTTTATCGACGGCCACGACCATCGCGTGAAAAATTACCGTGTCGACGGCGTGCTGCTGACGGCGACAGGTAGCCATTTAGCCAATATCGGCGTCGTTTCCTATGCGGACGGCCAGTGGCAGGAACAGAATCTTCCCTACGGCGCCTTTGCCAAAGAAGACGAGGCCGTCAAGGCCTTAGTCGACAAGGCGGCGGCCGACGTACAGGCTGAATTGTCCCGGCCTATCGGCACGGCAGAGGTCATGCTGGACGGTAGCCGGCCTAAGGTGCGGATGGAAGAGACGAATTTAGGCGACTTTATCGCCGACGCCGTCTTGTGGCAGGCCCGCATGGCGACGGCTGCAGAGGGGACGACTATCGACGGAGCCGTCGTAAACGGCGGCGGCCTGCGCGCGTCTATCCCGGCCGGTGCAGTGACACAGGGAGACGTTCAAGGCGTGCTGCCCTACCGGAATCAGGTGTGCGTCGTAACCATGACCGGCCAAACTCTGCTGGAAATCATGGAAGCGTCGACGGCGGCGGTTCCCTATCCGGCCGGGGCCTTTCCCCAGGTTTCGGGCATCGAAATGACGATCCGTACGGATATTCCCTTTGCGAAGGGGCGGGCCTACGGAAATGGAAAATACTACAAGTCGGCAAAGCCCGGACAGCGCGTGACGATTCACCGCGTCGGCGGCAAGGATTTTTCTCCCGACGCAGTATATACGATCGCCACGTATGAATTCATCAGCCGCGGCGGCGACGCTTACGGCGTCCTGGCCGAGCCGGGAAGGGCCGAAACGAAGTATGTCGGCTATACTGACGCCGAAGCCGTCGTCAACTACATTCAGGATGAGCTGCAGGGGCGGATCGGGACGGAATACGCCGCACCGCAGGGACGGATTCAGCTGCGGCCTTAGGTGGATTTGCAGCGTGCCTGCAGCGGGCGTATGAATGCGAGAGGATGAGTATGACAAAAATCGCCTTAACCTTAGAGCAGAAAATTAAATTATCCCAGATGCAGCGCCTGACCATTCAGATGATGACCCTGCGGGGACAGGATTTGGTGGAATTTCTTCACGAAAAGGTGACGGAAAATCCCCTGCTGGATATTCGCTATCCCGACGTGCGGCCCAAATCCGGCGGCGGCACGGAAAAGCCGATCGATAATATCCGCAGCAGCGGCGACTCGCTGGAGGAAAAGCTCATGAAGGAGCTCCGCGTCCAGTCCGTTCCCAAAAAGGTGATGCTGGCCGCCGGGCTGGTCATCCAGTCCCTCGATGAGAAGGGCTTTTTTGCCGCTGCGTTGGAAGACATCGGCGTCGATTATGGCCTGTCTGTCGCCGATATGGAAGAGGGGCTGCGCTTAGTTCAGACCTTCGACCCGCCGGGTGTCGGCGCGCGGACGATACAGGAAGCTCTGCTGATTCAGACGCGCCGCCGGAAGGACGTGCCAGAAGGAGCGGAAGAACTGCTGCTGAACCATTACGAAGATTTTATCCGCGGCCATTGGAAGCGGCTGGAGGAACACATGGGCTTGTCGCCGGAAGGGCTGGGGCGAATCCGCCGCTTTTTGAAGAAGCTGGCCCTTCAGCCGGCTGCGCCGGCCGACGAGCGGACGGAATTCGTGCGGGCCGATGTAGAAATCCTCTGCGATGAAGAAGGTTATCTAACGGTGCGTTCCCTGGAAGATTTGCCGGACGTATTTTTCCGCGACGATTTGTATACGGCTTATGGCAAGGACGGCGATAAGGCGACGCAGGACTTTATCCGCAAGGCCAAGCGGCAGTTTTTGGATCTGCAGACGGCCCTGGCCTACCGCCGTCAGTCAATTTTTACAGTCGTGGAGCATATAGTAAAGGAACAGGGCGAACATTTCCTCCATGGCGGCAGCCTGCGTCCTTTGACTCAAAAGGACATCGCTGCGGCGACAGGGCTCAGCGCGGCGACGGTGAGCCGCGTCTGCCGCGACCGCTACGCCTTGTTTCGCGGCCGCATATATCCGATACAGTCCTTTTTGGCCCACCATTACCGCTGCGACAGGGAGAGCGGCGGCAGCATTTCTGACAAGGCCATCATGGAGAAGATGGCGCGGCTCATTGCGGAAGAAGACTGCCGGCGTCCCTGGTCCGATCAAGACTTAGCCGATTATTTCGGCCAACAGTCTATTCACGTGGCCCGGCGGACGATTACGAAGTTCCGCTTAAAAATGAATATTCCCAACAGCCGCATGCGAAGGAGAATGAAGGAATAGCTTGCGGCATTGTAGAAGTCGTCCGCCGGTTTTTCCCCGCCGTACTGCCGGCATGATACAATATCCCCCTCTCAGACTGAAGGTCAGTCGGGAGGGGGAATTTTGTTGTCGCCGAATAGGCATGATAAAACCCCTAGTTACACTAGGGGTAGATATATAC
>USGG01000099.1 GCA_900554215.1 uncultured Megasphaera sp. | reverse complement strand
CTTGGCTTCGACGGGCACGGCCCAGTACGATTCGAGGCCGCGGAAATGGTCGATGCGCACTTCGTCTACAAACTGGTATATCGCGCGGAACCGCTCTACCCACCAGCGATAGCCGTCGGCAGCCATGGCCTCATAGTCGTACAGCGGGTTGCCCCACAGCTGGCCATCGGCGCTGAAATAATCGGGCGGCACGCCGGCGACGGCCGTGGGATTGCCGCCTTCGTCCAGCTGGAACAGCTCCTGATGAGCCCAGCAGTCGGCGCTGTTGTGGGCGACAAACATGGGCATGTCGCCGAGAATCTGCACGCCGTTGTCATGGGCATATTTCCGAAGAGCCTGCCACTGGCAGCAGAAAATATACTGCAAGAATTTATAATGGGATATGGCGCCGGACAATTCTTTTTTATAATAGGCTATGCCGTCGGCAGCATGGCAGCGGATGTTGTCGGGCCATTCCGTCCAGACCTTGCCTCCGAAGAAATCGCCGACAGAACGGAACAAGGCGTAGTCGTCGAGCCAGTACGCGTTTTCCTTGCAGAAATCGGCGTAAGGCGACCACGGCACGTTCAGGTCTTTCTTATGGGACATACGCCAGAGCGCGTCCTTCTTGACCTTCCAGGCTTCGTCCCAGGATTTCGCCTTCCCGACGGCTTCCTTATATTCGCACAGCTCTTCGGCAGACAGCCATCCCCATTCGTGGAGCACATCGAGGGAAATGAGCCGTTCGTTCCCGGCAAAGGCCGATCGGGCCAGATAGGGCGAATCGCCCATGAGCGGCGGCGTCAGCGGCAGAATCTGCCATAGGCTCTGGCCGGCCGTCTTGAGGAAATCGATAAACCGATAGGCGTTAGGCCCCAGGTCGCCGTTCCCGCCGGCCGAAGGCAGCGACGTCGGATGCAGGAGGACGCCGGCCCGTTTTTTGCGGGCTTCCTGCCCTTTCAGGACGACGGCGTTCAGCGGCGGCAGCGTCAGGGTGAACCGGCTGTTGATCGTGCGGATAGGCTTCATGCGGGGATACAGGGCGTTGGTCAGCTCGCCGTAGGCCAATCCGTTCGTGTACACGCTGACCGTCCGCAGGGACGTAGTGTTTTTATTCATGGCGATGATAAAGAAGCCGTCTTCTTTTTTCTGTCCGAATATATCCCGGCCGCCTTCGATGCTGCGGGCGTAGGCAAAGACGTCGCCGTCGGCGTACAGCGGAATGAAACGGCCCGTGCGCAGGGCGTCGCTGCTGCGGCGCAGTCCCGTCAGCCCTTTCGTCCACGACAGGATTTCTTCGTCCTCATGCCCCCACGGATAGGTGCGGCGGTTGTCCGGGTCCTTGCCGCCGGTCACGCCGGCTTCATCGCCGTAATAAATACAGGGCGCGCCGGGCATCGTCATCTGCCAGGTCAGAAGCATGCGCAGTCGTTTTTTGGCAATGTCCTCGGCCGAGAGCGTATTGGTGTCGGCGTCCTTGGCCAGGACTGTCAGGATGCGTTCGATGTCGTGGCTGCCGATGAGGTTAAGCATGGCGTAAAAGTGCTCCGGCGGATAATTTTCAATGAGATGGGTCATTTCAGCCAGCATGCGCCGGCCTTCCTTGCGGCCCATGATGAAATCGACGGCAATCGTCCGCAAGGCGTAGTTCATAGCGCTGTCGAGCTCGTAGCCGCACAGGTATTCGCGCTGTTCGCCGTAGCTGATTTTATTCGACGCGTCCTCCCACACCTCGCCGATGAGGACGGCATCGGGATTTTCTTCCTTCAGCGTCTTATAGAAATCGCGGAGAAACGCCGCCGGCAGCTCGTCGACGACGTCGAGACGCCAGCCGCTGATGCCCTGGCGCATCCAGTAGCGCAGCACGCTGTCGTCGTTGTGGATGATAAAGTCCATATACGACGGCTCCGTTTCCTCTACGTTGGGCAAGTCCATGACGCCCCACCACGACTCGTAGTCGTTCGGGTACTCCTTAAACCGGTACCACGAATAGTACGGCGATTCCTTGGACTGGTACGCGCCGACGCTGTCGTAATGGCCGAAGCGGTTGAAATAAATGCTGTCGGCCCCCGTATGGCTGAACACGCCATCCAGGATGACGGCCAGGCCCTCTTCCTTAGCTGCCCGGCAGAACGCGGCAAACTCTTCGTTCGTCCCCAGGAAGGAATCGACGCGGTGATAATCGGCCGTGCTGTAGCGATGGTTCGTGCAGCTTTCAAAAATAGGGTTGAGGTAAATCGCCGTAACGCCTAATTCTTTCAGATACGAAAACTTTTCCCGGATACCCGCCAGGTTGCCGCCGTAAAAATCGTAAAAGGCAATCTCTCCCGTATCGGGGTTCTTCCAATAGGCCGGTATGTCGTCCCAGTCGCTGTGAATGACAGCGCCCTTCTTGCCCGTAAGCACCGCCGTCGTATCCTTGCCGCGACGGAACCGGTCGGGAAAAATCTGATAGACGATGGCATTCTTGAACCAGTCCGGCGTCTTGACGTCCTTATCGTATACGGTAATCTGATAGGACGGCGGCTCCTGATCCGTAATGCGGCCCTTGCCGCCGAGCTGCTCGTGGTTATTGCCGTAATAGACGGTCTTGCCGTCGTAGGAAACGATGAAATAGTACCAAAGGAGGCACCCCTTATCCGGCATGGTCAGCGTCGCCTTGAAGGCCTCGCCTTCCCAGGTCATGGGAACGATCGTTTCGCCGGCGTTGCTCTGCCACAGGCGCACGCTGGCCTGCCAGTTTTCTTCTATATTTTTGTCGGCCCGCAGGCGCAGGACGACCTGGCTGCCCGAGGGAACAGCGCCGAAAACAGAGCGGCAATAAAATTCATGTGAATTGTGATACAGTCCTAAATCCATGAAATCTCCTTTTTTTGTAAAATCCCCCGCCGAGCAAGTACGGCGGGGGATTTGGCTGTATTGTTCTTATCGGTTCAATACCTTTTTGTACAAGTCTGCATACGCCTGAGCCGAACGCTTCCAGCTGTAGTCGCTTTCCATGGCGTTCTTGACGATGTGATCCCACAAGGCGGTATCTTCGTAGTATCCCAAAGCCGTCTTTGCCGTAAACAACAGTTCATGAGCATTGAAGTTCGGGAACGTCAGGCCGTTGCCCTGATTTTTGTATTTATCAAAGGAAACGACGGTGTCGCGCAGGCCGCCCGTTTCGCGGACGACGGGCACGGCGCCGTATTTCAAGGCGATGAGCTGACTCAGTCCGCACGGTTCATACCGCGAGGGCATGAGGAAGATATCCGCCGCCGCATAGACGCGGTGCGCCAGGCCTTCGTTGAACATGATGTTGGCCGATACCTTCGTCGGATAGCGGCGGGCCAAATCGCGGAAGGCTTCTTCATACTGCCAGTCGCCGGTCCCGACGATAACCAGTTGTACGTCGTCTT
>USGG01000098.1 GCA_900554215.1 uncultured Megasphaera sp. | reverse complement strand
CCGTCGTATCCGCCTTTCTGCAGCTCCTCCTGCAGTCCTTCCAGCAAGCCGGCGCTGAGGAAAATGACCATCGTCGCCTGGTGGGCGGCATAATCGGCGATTTTCTGCCGGTCCGGCACAGGCGTACGCCCTTCCATGCGCGTGATGACGACGGACTGGCTTACGCCGGGCAGGGTGTATTCGGCCTGCAGAGCCGCCGCCGCTGCACAGAAGGAGCTGACGCCGGGCACGACGTCGAAGGCGATTCCCTTCTCCGCCAGGATATCCATCTGCTCGCGGATCGCTCCGTATACGGACGGGTCGCCCGTATGCAGGCGGACCGTGATCTTTCCTTCCGCCTCGGCTTGTTCCATGACAGAAATGACCTCTTCCAAGGTCATAGATGCGCTGTTTTTCACGACGCATCCCTCTTTAGCATACTCCAAAAGAGCCGGATTCACCAGAGATCCGGCGTAAATAATGACATCGGCCTGTTCCAGCAGGGATTTTCCCCGCAAGGTGATCAAGTCGGGCGCGCCTGGTCCGGCGCCGACGAAATGTACCATGGCAGCCTCCTATTCCTTGACCAGAACGACGGAAAAATACGGCCCGTCTTCTGCGTCCTTCAGCGACGTATATATCTTCTCCCCAGCCATGCCGCACCGCTCGACCATAGACGCGGCGTCCAGCCTGCCGGCGGCGGCCAAATCCTGTTTCAAATCAGCCAGCGGCCCCGCCGGCTTCATGACGACCTTGCTTCCGTCCATGGCCAGCAATTCCCAGCGGTCGCTCCGATTTCCGGGAATGATCGTCAGCGTTTCGTCCTTTTCGCACAAGGGCCGTCCCAATCGGGCCGCGGCGGCGCAGAAGCTGGGCACGCCGGGGATGATTTCCGTCTTGTAACCGTGTTTCTCGACGATGCGCTGGACGTACAGGCTTGACGCGTAGATCGTCGGGCAGCCCAGCGTAATGAGCGCCACGTCCAGTCCGGCCGCCAATTTTGCTTCCAGCGCCGCCGCGCCGTCTGCATGGGCTTGAGCCAGAGCGGCTTCATCACGGGTCATGGGGAAATCGATGTTCAATATGTCTTTTCCCTGCAAATCTACGTCGGCCATCGCGGCGACGGCCTGCAGCAGAATATCCTTAGCCGTCCCTACGCCGGCCCGTCCCTGCGGAGCGGCCAGTACCGGACAGGCTTGAATGCGTTTTAACGCCTTGACCGTAATGAGCTCCGGGTCGCCCGGCCCGACGCCGATACAATATAAGGTTCCCTTCATCATAGTATCTCCCTTGTTGTATGATGCAGCAGCAGCTCCTTCGCCCGGCTCGTATATCCCAGGACGCCGTACGTATTGGAAAATAGGACGGCGCCGGTCTGCACTTCGCCATGAACGCGCTGCTCCATGTAATATTCTATCTTTTGACACGTAAAGGCCATGACGGCCTCCCGCAGCCCTTCCTGCGTCAGGATGCGCATGGCTTCGTCCGTCGTCACGGCGTCGTATACGGCCCGTCCTGTCTTTCGGGACGCACCGCACAGCATAGCCGCCAGCGCCAGGAAAGACGTGCGCCCGTCGGCATAGGACGAATGCGTGTTCATAATACCTTGGGCTACCTTGACCAGCTTGCCCAGATGGCCGATGAGCAGGATGTCCTCAAAGCCGCAGTACAGGCCGTAGTCCAGAAGCTCTCCGACGTAGTTGCTGATCGTCACCCGCTTGGACACGTCGACGCCCAGCCGGCTACGGCTGAAATCGACGCCGTAGTTTCCGAAGAAGGCCAGCACATGCCTGTCGCCGGCAGCCTTGCGGGAATCCATTTCCAGTCGTATCGTATCGACGAGAGCTTTCTCGCTCATGGGCTCGACGATGCCCGTCGTCCCTAAGATGGATAAGCCGCCGACGATGCCCAGGCGGGGATTGAAAGTCTTCTTCGCTACCTCTTCGCCGCCGGGAATGGAAATCGTCACGGCAAAGCCGCCGCCATAGCCGCAGGCTGTCCCTACATCTTCCAGAGCCTGGCAAATCATGCGGCGCGGTACGGGATTGATAGCCCATTCGCCTACAGGGCAGGCAAGGCCGGCTTTCGTCACCGTGCCGACACCCTCGCCGCCGCGAATAGCCACGCCCTGCGCCGTTAAGGCCACGTCGGCATAGACGAGCAGGCCGTTCGTGATATCCGGGTCGTCGCCGCTGTCCTTCCGAATGGCGCAGCGCACACAGTCCGGGGCGCTGTGGATGTCCTCCACCGCCAGCGTCAGCTCTATGCCCTTGGGCGTCAGCAGCCGGATGGTCTCCTTTTTGCCGCCCCGCAGCAGCATCCATGCGGCGGCCTTGGCCGCCGCCGCCGCGCAGGAGCCGGTGGTGTAGCCCAGACGGAGCTTTTTCCCGTCCCGCATCACAAATTCCTTCATGGCTTACCGCCTGATCTGGTAGAGCATGGCGTTGCAGATGGCCGCCGCCACATTGCTGCCGCCCTTCCGGCCCCGTGCCACGATGTAGGGCGCGGCAGCGGCCTCGATGATGCGCTCCTTGCTCTCCACCACGTTCACAAAGCCCACCGGTACGCCGATGATGAGGGCAGGATGGAGCTTACTGGTCTCCATCAGCGCCTCCAGCGAGAAAAGCGCCGTGGGGGCGTTGCCGATGGCGAAGATGCAGGGCTTTTCCAGCGCCGCCGCCCGCTCCATGGATACGAAGGCGCGGGTCACGCCCCGCGCCTTGGCCTCCGCAGCCACGTCCGCGTCCGACATGAAGCAGTGTACCTCCCCACCCAGCGAGGCGAGGATGGACTTGTTGATCCCGGCCTTGGCCATCTGCGTATCGGTGACGATGTCACAGCCCGCCCGCAGGGCGGCGATGCCCTTTTCCACCGCGTGGTCGGAAAAGGCCAGATTGTCCACATAGTCAAAGTCCGCCGTGGTGTGGATGACCCGCTTGATGACCAGCTCATTCTCCGGGTCCAGCCGCCGATCACCCAGCAGCTCGGTGATGATGGCAAAGCTGCGCTTTTCAATGTCCATGGGTTTAATATTTTCCATCATGGCGGTGTTTCTCCTTTATACAGGCGTCATAAAAGCTGTAAAGAAATTCCAGGTTGGAATAGAAATGAAAATGCGGATAGCCCGCATAGAGCGTATCGGAGGCCACTGCGCACTCCCAGCGCCGTCCCGTCGGCTTTTCGGCGGCAAAGGCGTCGCCGGGGCAGGTGCAATCCCAGTGGTGGAACTCGTGCGCGGCGATCTCGCCTCCCGCGCGGCAGAGAAGATTGTCCTTCTTCGCGCGCAGCGTCACATATCCGAAGCGGGTGAGCTTTCCGGTATCGAAGCATGTCCCCGGCAGGAATCCCGCCATGGGCTCATCGCCGATGGCTTCGGTGAGATACATGAACCCGCCGCACTCGGCGATGCACGGCACGCCCCGCTCCAGCGCCGCGCGGACGGACGCGCGCATGGAGGCGTTTTCGCCAAGCTCCTTCGCGTACAGCTCCGGATACCCGCCGCCGAGATAAAGCCCGTCGATATTCTCCGGCAGCGCGCCGTCGGTGATCGGACTGAACGGTACGAGCTCGCCGCCCATCTCCCGCACGGCGTCAAGACTGTCTTCATAATAAAAGCAGAACGCGTTGTCCCGCGCAACGGCCAGCCGGATCTTCTCCTTCTTCGGCAGCACGGCGGGCGTATAGTCCAGAGGCTC
>USGG01000097.1 GCA_900554215.1 uncultured Megasphaera sp. | reverse complement strand
TCCAGGCTGGCCAGACGGTAGTTCCATTCCGACGGCAGGAAGCACATGAGGATGCGCGAGCCGTCCAGCGGCGGCAGGGGCAGCAGGTTGAAGATGGCAAAGTTGATATTATATACGACGATCATGCTCAGCACGAGCTGCAGAGCCGTGCCGGTAAACAAGTCCAGGCGGCTGAAGGCGACCTGGGCGACGAGGGCAACGAAAGCCACGATGAGGTTGGACCGGCGAAGGCAACGCACAGCTCTCCCTTCCGCCAGCTGCGGAAGTTATTGGGATTGATCATGACCGGCTTGGCCCAACCGAAGCGGGCTACGAGAAGCATGAGCGCCCCGATAGGGTCGATATGGGCCATAGGGTTCAGCGTCAGCCGTCCCATCAGGCGCGGCGTGTCGTCGCCCATATAGTCGGCCACGAGCGCATGGGCGTATTCGTGCATGACCATGGCAATGAGCAGGCCGGGAATACCGGCGACGATATGCAATATGTTGAAATCAAACATGTATGTTCCTCCATTATACGTTGTTGTAAAATATACTATTTATGTATTTTATAGTAATATACGATGCGCAAAAAGTCAACGACAACGAGCCGCTGAAACAGCTCCAGCGGCTCATTGTCCTCCATCGTTTACCTAAATTTTACATTCCGGCGGCCTGAATGCGGCTCTATCGATTCTCAGCAGATTTCCCATACAAAGGTTGCCGAATCGCCGGCATGAATATCTTCCGGCTCCATATTGATGGATTTCACGCTCTTCACGCTGCTCAGACATTCGCTTTCGTAGGAAAAACGAGTCGACGAATAGATAGACAGCTCATCCCAGCTGTAGTGTATCGACAGCAGAGCGCCCAAGGCCGCCCCCGACGCTTCGCACAGGATCTCAGCCCTGCGCCGCGCATTTTCCGCAGCCGAGCGAAGGATGTCGTCCTTTAATTTCTCCGAGTCCTTTACGGAAAATCGGATTTCTATTTCCGGAGCGGATATGCAGGCGGCGACAGCTGAAAGCGCCTGCGACAAGCGGCGTGATTCGAAGTCAAACTGCAGCCTTACGTCGTGATGCACGATAAAGCCTTCAAATATGCGCTTATAATTTCCGTCTCTGTCTTTTATCGTGTCATATGCCGTGTCAACCCTGAACTTCGTCGTCTTAAGGTCGCCCGCCTCAAATCCGGCACGTTTCAGCACCCGGCTGAGGCCGTCGATCTTTTCCGCCGCCATATCCATCGCCGTATCGTATGTCATGTCGCTCGTCTTCATAGACATATTGATGGTAACGAAGTCGGCTTTCGCCGCCGCTTTTCCTACGCCCCGCACGGTAATAGTTCTCGTCATGTTCCATTCCTCCTAAGTTAAATACGGTTCTCCATATCATTTCTTTAGAAAAAAATTGACAACAAGCCGCTGCCGATTATAATGAAAGTCATCACTACAAGTAACACCATAACCAAAAGGGACGTGATGACATGACAAAAGAAGCTTTGTGGACTAAACCGTTCTTGCTGACGGGAGGCGTCAATTTTTTCCAGCTGTTTACCCAATATATCCTGATTACAACGCTGCCTCTGTGCATCATCGACGAATTTCACGGCAGCGAGCTCGAAGCCGGCCTGGCCATGACGTTTTTTCAGATCGGCACCAGCGTCTTCCGGCCTGTTGCCGGATATTTGGTAGACGAAAAGCATAAGCGCCGCCTCCTCCTGGGAGCTCTGGTCTTATTTTTCCTGGTCATGGCCGCCTTCAACGCCGCCGACTGCGTCGAAGCGCTGTACGGCCTGCGCCTCGTCCACGGCATCGTCTTCGCTTTGGCTACGACGACAGCCGCTTCTATCGCCGTGTTAGTCATTCCGCCGTCGCGGCGCGGCGAAGGCATTGGATATTTTTCCGTCACGACCAATATGGCTATGGTCGTCGGGCCGCTGGCCGGGCTGCTGTTATACCAAACGATCCGCATATCCGGCTTGTTTCTGGCTCTCGCAGTCCTGTCCGCCCTGATTCTCGCTGCGGCCTCGGCTATTCCCCTGCCGCAAAAGGCGGTGCAGCCTTCGCCATCTGCCTCCAAAACGCCTTTTTTTGAACACTTCATCGAAAAGAAATCTCTTCTGGCGTCGTTCTTAGGCGGATTGGTATTCTTCGCCTACGGCGGCATCCTGACCTTTATTCCCCTGTACGCCGCGTCCCTGCACATGGCTGAAAGCACAGGATTATTTTTCGCCGTCTTTGCCGTCGTCATCGTCGCCAGCCGCCCCGTCGTGGGAAACGTACTGGACCGCATCGGCCCCAGCCACGTCGTATATCCCGGCTTTGCTTTATTTATCATCGGCTTTATTCTCTTCGGTTTCGTCAGTACGAAGCTGTGGTTTCTCCTGTCGGCGGCGATCCTCGGTCTCGGCTTCGGCGCTCTCAGCCCCGTGTTCCAGACGCTGGCCGTTCAAAGCGTTCCTGCCAGCCGTGCCGGCGCCGCTACGGCCACGTACTTTTGGTTCCTGGATATCTTCGTCGGCCTGGCCGCCATGACCTTAGGCCTCGTCGCCCAATGGTTCGGCTACAGCCTGCTCTACGGCGTCCTCTGCCCGGCCGTCGTACTGGTCACGGCAGCCCTGTATTACGTCGAGTATACCTGCCGCCGCTTCCGCTCCTAAAACAATATCGCTTTCCATGTATAGAATATCATTGTGGAACGACAGATTTTGTCGCTGTAAAAAAGTCCCAGAATATATTTCTGAGACTTTTTTTGCGTCCGGTCTAATCCAGCAATTTCGCCACGAGCTTTACCGTCGAAATGCAGTCCATCAGGCCGTCGACCTGACGGGATTCGGAAATACCCGTCTTGCACCACAGGGCGAAATGCTCGCAGTTGTTTTCCAGCAAATCGTAGGATTTCTCGCCAATGCGCCGCCTGGCCCTGGCTATGGTAGACCGGGGCGTATACAGATGAAACTGCTCTTTCGGCTCTTCTTCGCCGACGATAGCTTCCAAGGCCGAACGAAACATGTCCCACCACGAGTCATCCTCGTCGTCTCGATGGTCGTCTTCAGAAAAATCGCATACATAATAAGTTTCATCGCCGTCTAAAAACTCCTCCATGGAAGCCTCGTGGATGCAGGCCTCATCAGCGTCAAACTTGAATTCGCCCTTCGGCGGCGCATAATGTATAACCCGGTCGTGGCCGACATATACGCCGAAATGGCGAAACAACCCCCGGTCTACGAATATGACGTCGCCTGCCTTTGCCTTCTTCTTTGCCATCGTTTCTACCTTCCTGTCTGTCCATTGCGCTAGAGCCGCCGCTCAGCGCCCGCTTATATTCATTATATCATATCCATTCAACGATAAACGCACAAAAAAACGCGGCCCCTCTGCCGGGACAGCCGCGTTTTGCCTTGCTTATAGAATTTTCGAAAGGAAGGACTTTGTCCGTTCTTCCTGAGGATGGAAAAAGATATCATCAGGCTTGCCTTCTTCGAGGATATAGCCGCCGTCGATGAATAAGACGCGGTCGGCCACTTCGCGGGCAAAGCCCATTTCATGAGTAACGATGGCCATGGCCATGCCTTCCTTGGCCAGGTCCTTAATGACGTCCAGTACTTCCCGGACCATTTCCGGGTCGAGAGCCGACGTCGGTTCGTCGAAGAGCATGAATTTCGGCTTCATCGCCAAGGCGCGCGCAATCGCCA
>USGG01000096.1 GCA_900554215.1 uncultured Megasphaera sp. | reverse complement strand
TGCTGGGACGCATCTTTACGGAAGGGATTCGGGACCTGCCGAACGTCACGCTGTACGGCGACTTTTCCGGCCCACGCGTCGGCGTATACGCCCTGAATGTCGGCGACGCCGATTCGGCTCTGGTCAGCGATATCTTGTGGGATCAATACGGCATGGCGACGCGGTCCGGATTTCACTGCGCCCCGCTCATGCACGAGCAGCTCCATACGGAACAGCGCGGCGCCGTGCGCTTTTCCTTTTCCCGGTTTACGACGGAAGACGACGTCGCAGCGGCCTTACGGGCCCTGCAGGATATTGCCGCCATGGAGACATAAGGATGTCGGAGAATGATGAAATAGACGTATTGTATAAGGAGGAATGGCAAGATGGTTAAAATCGATATGACGGGCAAGGCCTGCCCGCTTCCGGTAATACAAACCCATAAAGCCCTGAAGGAACACGACGTAGTAGAAACGATTGTCGACAACCGGATTGCGACGGAAAACTTAAAGCGCCTGGCCGATCAGCTGGGATGTACGTACACGCTGACGGAAGAATCGCCGGAGCGCTACGTCGTCGTCATCGCTAAAAGCGAACGGGCGGCGGAATCGTCTCGAGCAGCTGAAACGGCGAAGGCCGCCGATTCGTATATCGTCGTCGTCAATTCGCCGTACATGGGCGTCGGCGACGAGGCCTTCGGCAAAAGCCTGCTCAAGACCTTCCTGTATACACTGACGGAGCAGGACGTCCTGCCCCAGTGCGTCGTCTTTTACAACGGCGGCGTGCCCCTGGTAACGGAAGGCTCGGAATCGCTGGAAGATTTGCAGAAGCTGGCGCAGATGGGCGTGCCGATTTACGCCTGCGGCGCCTGCCTCAATTTCTACGGGCTGACGGATAAGGTCGCTGTCGGCGAAATCACAAATATGTACCGCATCGTCGAGCTGATGCGGACGGCAGACCGTATTGTCAAGCCGTAGGAGGGCTTATGGAAACGTATGGCATCGCTTTGTTTTACAATACGAAGGATGCGATGCAGGCCGAGGCGGAAGCCAGGCGGCGTCAGATAAAGGCCCGCATCGTGCCGACGCCGGGGAAAATTTACGCCAGCTGCGGATTTTCCCTGCGCTACGATCTGGAGGAGGAAGGGGCGCTGACGGCGATGCTGGCGCAATGCGGCCTCTCCTGCGAGAGCTTGTATCATGCCGCGCGGGACGGATTGAAGGTGTCTTATGAAAAACAGGAAGGCGGTGCGTAAATGGCAAGACATGTCGTCATCGGGACGGCTGGCCACGTAGATCATGGCAAGACGACACTGGTAAAGGCCTTGACGGGTATCGATACGGACACGACGAAGGAAGAAAAGCGGCGGGGCCTGACGATTAACCTGGGCTTCGCCTATTTGGATTTGCCCGACGGTACGCGTGCCGGCATTGTCGACGTTCCAGGACACGAGCGATTTATCCGAAATATGGTCGCCGGACTGCCCGGCTTGGGCATGGTGCTGCTGGTCGTAGATGCCAATGAAGGCGTCATGCCCCAAACGGTCGAGCATATGGATATTTTGACTCTTCTGGGAATAGAGAAGTATCTCGTCGTCGTCACGAAGGCCGATACGGTCGACGAGGATATGCTGGAGCTGGTCAAGGAGGATATCCGTGCCAAGCTGGCCGATACAGCAGCTGCCAATGCTGACATCGTCGAAACGGACGCCCTTACGGGACGGGGCCTTTCGGACCTCGTCGTTAAGATACAGGCCATGACGGAAGATCTGTCGGAACGGTACTCCGGCGGCGCGGCTCGCCTGAATATCGACCGCGCCTTTTCCGTAAAGGGCTTCGGTACCGTCGTGACGGGGACGCTGCTGGACGGGGCTGTGGCCGTCGGCGACGAGCTGTTTTTGTATCCGAAGAAGCGGGCCGTGCGGGTTCGGAATATACAGGTTCATGAGCAAAACGTCGGACGGGCCGAGGCGGGCCAGCGGACAGCCTTCAATCTGGCCAACATAGGGACGGATGAGGTACGTCGCGGCAATGTGCTGTGTGCTTCCGCCGATTTGACGCCGACGAGAATGATCGATGCCAAGGTTTCCTGCTTAAAGCGAGCAGATTGTCTGATTCAGATGTGGGATCGCCTGCGTCTCCTCGTCGGGACGCAGGAAGTCATGGTTCGGGCTGTTCCACTGGGCGTGGAGTCGATTCTGCCCGGACAGGAAGGCTTTGTGCAGCTGCGGCTGGAAGGGGATGAAATCGTTGTCAAAGAAAGAGATCGATTTATCCTGCGGACCTTTTCTCCTATGCGCACCATAGGCGGCGGCGAAGTGCTGGATGCCAATCCCCGCAAGCATCGCCGCTTTAGGGAAGCCGTGCTGAACAGCTTGAAAGCGAAGGACAGCGGCAGCCTGGACGAAGGGTTCTGCGATTATTTGCTCCACAAGGCGAAATCCTTCGCCCGGCAGGCCGACGTGCAGGCCGCTCTGGGTGCAGACGCCGCGGCGCTGGACGCCGCCGCGGCCCGCCTTTCGGCAGAGGGAGCTCTGTATGAGACGGCGGCCGGCTATATCCATCGGGACGCGTATCAGAAACTCAAAGGCCGGGCTGTGCAGCTCCTGCTGGCCTATCACAAGGAATATCCCCTGCGCCCGGGTATGCCACTCGGCGAGTTTCGCTCCCGTTTGGGCGGCTCCTTATCGGAAAAAGAAGCCGGCGAAATCCTTCGCCTCATGGAAAGAGACGGAAGCTGCCGCATAGACGATGCCGTCGCAGCGGCCAGCCGGTTCCGCGTCGTATTTACGCCGGAGCAGAAAAAAGCCTGCGATGCCATGACGGCGGCCTTAGCCCAGTCGGGCTATACGCCCGTAAAGATCAGTGAGCTGACGGCTCCCTGGGCCGACGGCCGGGCCGTGCTGGAAGCTATGCGGGGGAAGACAGCCGTAATCTTATCGCCGGAGTACGCCGTGGCGCGCCAGGCCTATGACGATGCCGTGCGCCGCCTCTGCTGCTACGTGCGGGAAAAGGGGCCCATTGAGCTGGCTGCCTTCCGCGATCTCTTGGGCATCGGGCGCAAAGGGGCGCTCCAATTACTGGATTACATGGACGAACAGCACGTGACGCGGCGCGCTGAAGGCGGGCGAGTCCTCGGCGACGGCGCGGACCGCATAGAAAGCAGGTGAGGCAATGAAACAAGATATGAGACAGCTGCTGCGGCAGCTTCCCAAGGTAGACATACTGCTGCAGCGGCCGGCGCTGGCCGAATGGGAACAAAGCCTGTCCCGCAGCCTGATAAAGCGGGCCGTACAGGACGTATTGGCTGGTCTTCGTCGGGATATTTTGGCCGAACGACGCCGCGAAGTACCGGCAGAGGACGAGCTGGACGACATGGTGCTGGCCTGTTTCCGCCGGCAGAAGGCCCTGCGCCTGAAAAAAGTCGTCAACGCCACGGGGACGATTCTTCATACGAATCTGGGCCGGTCTGTACTGAGCGAAGAGATTGGACGGCACGTAGGAGAAGTGGCCGCGTCGTACTCAAACTTGGAATATGATCTGGACGAAGGACAGCGCGGTTCCCGCTATGCCCACCTGCAGTCGCTGCTGAAAGAACTGACCGGAGCGGAAGACGTCCTCGTAGTCAACAACAACGCCGCCGCCGTGCTGCTGGCCCTGACGTCGATGACGCGAGGGAAAGAAGTCGTTATTTCCCGGGGAGAACTCGTGGAAATCGGCGGCCTGTTCCGCATTCCCGACGTCATTGAAGCCA
>USGG01000095.1 GCA_900554215.1 uncultured Megasphaera sp. | reverse complement strand
CGACAAGGGCATGAAGCGCGTAGAAAAATTTTTAAAGCAGGACGTCTGCCCCGACTGCGGCGGCACCCGCCTCAGCGAGCGGGCCCGGTCGACGTGCCTCTGCGGATTGAATTTGGGCGAGGCTTCAGCGATGACGCTGGATGCCCTCATCCCGTGGGTTCAGGCCGTACCGGCGGCTATGCCCGAATCGCTGCGGGATATGGCAGACAGTATAGCGGCTCAATTTCTCCATACGGCAAAGCGCCTTGTTGAATTAGGTCTGGGATACTTATCTCTCGACCGGGCCGGCGCGACGTTATCTACTGGCGAACGGCAGCGCGTCCAGCTGGCCCGGGCCGTTCGGAACCGTACGACGGGAGTGCTGTACGTGCTGGACGAGCCGTCTATTGGCCTTCATCCGGCTAATGTTGACGGCCTTCTGGGTATGCTGGGTGATCTGACTGCTCATGGAAATTCCGTCGTCCTCGTAGACCACGACGTGCAGGTCCTGAAAGCGGCGGACTGGCTCATAGAAATGGGTCCCGGAGCCGGTTCGCACGGCGGCCGTCTCGTCTGCTCCGGTACGGTGCAGGACGTAGCTCTGAATCCGTCGTCGCGTATCGGACCCTTTCTTTCAGGGGGCTGCTCGCCAGTCGTGCGCCGGCAGGCTGATAAAGAAGAGATGTTTGAACATGGAACGATACGCATGGTTTCCGGGCCGATTCACACGGTCCAGCCTTTAGACGTTGCACTGCCCAAAGGGAGGCTTGTCGTTGTGACCGGCGTGTCCGGATCGGGCAAGACGACGCTGATTTTGGAAAGCCTGATACCGGCGCTGCAGCGTCTGGCCGACGGGCAGCCCCTGCCAGGGCATGTCCTGTCCATAGAGGGCGGCGGCATACGCAGGGTCCACCTGATCGACGCCGCGCCGATCGGCGCAAACGTCCGCTCGACAGTAGCGACGTACAGCAACGTCCTGGACGATCTGCGCCGGGCCTATGCGGCCCTGCCGGCAGCGAAGGAAAAGGGATGTACCCTGAAGGATTTTTCCTATAATACGGGCTCACTGCGCTGCCCGGCTTGCGACGGCACGGGGCAGATTACGATGGATGTACAGTTCTTACCCGACGTGGCCGTAACCTGTCCGGCCTGCGGCGGCTCGCGCTACGGAAAAGAAGCCGCGCTCATCAGACGTCCGGTAAAGGATGGCGGAGAAGGACTGTCTCTGCCGGAATTGATGGCACTGACGGTGGAACAGGCTTTGGAAACCGTAAAGGACGTGAAAAAGGTCCGTGACCGCTTGCAGATATTAGTAGATTTAGGACTGGGCTATTTGACGCTTGGCGAAGCGACGCCGGCTTTATCGGGCGGTGAAGCCCAGCGGCTGAAGCTGGCAGCTGAAATCGGCAGGGGACAGGACGACGCGCTCTTTGTCTTTGACGAGCCGACGATTGGCTTGCATCCCCTGGACGTGCGCAGCCTCATTGCGATTTTTCAGCGGCTCATTGACAAGGGAGCGACAGTAATCGTCATCGAGCACGACCTCGACATGATTGCCAACGCCGACTATATCATCGACATGGGCCCCGGCGGCGGCTCACAGGGCGGCCGCATTGTAGCGGCAGGAACGCCTGGCGACATCGCAGCGGCTCCGCAGAGCGCGACTGGACGATACCTTCGCCCTTTGCTATAATCAGAGCGGCGAATGGTAAGCTGCTGAAAGTATAGATATGAAATTGGAAAGGAGTATGACGGCATGGCCGAATATATTATGCTGCAGGGGACGAGTTCCCATGTCGGCAAGAGCGTATTAGCCGCGGCACTATGCCGCATTTTTCTGCAGGAGGGCAAGAGCGTTGTTCCTTTTAAGGCACAAAATATGGCGCTGAACTCCTATGTGACGGCCGACGGGCGGGAAATGGGCCGGGCCCAGGTGGCGCAGGCCGAAGCGGCAGGGTTAGAGCCGGCTGTCGATATGAATCCCGTCCTGCTCAAGCCTACGGGAAATTCCTGTTCCCAGGTTATCATCGATGGCCTGTCCGTAGGCAATATGTCTGCTAAGGAGTACCATAATGGATATGCCTTGAAGGCTTTTTCGGCCGTACAGAACGCCTTGTCGCGCCTTATAACAGCCTATGACACCCTGGTCATCGAAGGAGCCGGCAGTCCGGCAGAAGTAAATTTGAAAACATACGACATCGTGAACATGCGCGTAGCAAAATATCTGCATGCGCCGGTCCTTCTCGTGGCCGACGTCGACCGGGGCGGTTCGCTGGCCGCCTTGGTAGGTACGCTCGCATTATTGGATGAAGACGAACGGGCTTTAGTTAAGGGGCTCATCGTCAATAAATTCCGCGGCGACGTATCCTTATTTGCCCCGGCCGTGGACTTTTTGGAGAAGAAGACCGGCAAACCCGTCTTGGGCGTCATTCCTTATATAGAAAATTTAAACATTGATGACGAGGACTCGGTGTCACTGGAGGATAAGCCGGCAGACGGGCTGGACGGCGATCTGGATATTGCCGTAATACGCCTGCCGAAGATTTCCAATTTTACCGATTTTGACAGCCTTCAGGGCGAAGGGGACGTATCTCTGCGCTATGTCCGCGAGGCGGCTGAGCTGGGCCGTCCCGACGTCGTTATCCTTCCGGGAAGCAAGAATACCATTGAGGATATGGCCTGGCTGCGGAACAGCGGCATGGCGTCTGCCCTTTACCGGGTGCTGGAAGCAGGCGTGCCTGTCGTCGGCATCTGCGGCGGATACCAGATGCTGGGCCGGTATATCTATGACCCGGAGCATACGGAGTCGTCGACAGAAGGCATACGGGGATTGGATTTGCTGCCCATAGAAACGACCTTTACTGCCGGAAAGACCTTGGCCCAGGTCAAAGGCGAATGCCGCGGCCTGCCGTTTTTAGGACAGATGCTGTCGGCAGAAGGACTGGAAGGCTATGAAATCCACATGGGCCATACTGCCGATGCAGAAGCGGGGCAGCTTCATCCTATCGTTGTAACGGAGCGGTCCCGCCAGTCCTGCCATGTCGTGCACGGTACGGCGCGGCGCGACGGCTTGGTTTGGGGAACCTATATGCACGGTGTGTTTGACAACGACGCTTTCCGCCGGGATTTTCTCAACTGCCTGCGGCAGCAGAAGGGACTGCAGCCCCTGGCGGCACGGCGGAATTTCCGGGCGGAAAAGCAGAAAAGCTACGACCGGCTGGCCGCCGTCGTCCGTGCGCATTTGGACATGGATACGCTGCGGCGCATCATGGCTGGGAGGGATTGACCATGGCGGTGATTTGGGCGCTGCTGTTTGACACGCTGTTAGGCGACCCGCGCGTTAAAATACATCCTGTGGCGCTGATAGGAGCGCTTATTGCCCGACTGGAACGGATATTTTACCGCCCGGCAGCAGGAAAAAAGGAACAATTCCTTGCCGGCATGGTCTTGTCCATCATCGTCCTGCTGGCTGTATATGACATTGTTTACGCCGTCATGCTGGGGATATCGTATATGGACAACGCCTATGTATCCTATGCAGCCGAAGGATTTATCTTATTCTGGACGATTTGTCCCCGCAGTCTGGCTCGGGCAGCCGGCGAAATCCGGCATTATTTGCTTCGGCACCGATTGCGCATCGCCAGGACGAAGGTGGGATGGATTGTCGGCAGGGATACGGAGAATCTGAGCGAAGGCGAGGTCGTGCGGGCGACGGTCGAAACGGTAGCGGAAAATACGATCGACGGCATTTTGTCGCCGCTGTTCTTTTTTGCCCTCGGCGGCGCGCCCCTGGCGGCATGTTACAGAGCGGCGAATACCCTCGATTCGATGATCGGTTACAAGAATGACAAATACTTGTATTTCGGCCGGTTTGCCGCCCGCTTGGACGACGTGCTCAATTACATCCCAGCCCGCATCGGTGCGTTGCTGTATATCCTGATGGCCGCTTTGCTGCGCTACGACTGGAAGGGGGCGTGGCGCGTCGTACGACGCGACGCGTCTAAGCATCC
>USGG01000094.1 GCA_900554215.1 uncultured Megasphaera sp. | reverse complement strand
GAGCCGGTCTGACGGCGGCAGACGTCGCCGGCTGCTCCATGGAGGTACACGCCGGCGCAGGCGGCGCTGCAAATATCAGGGCGGCTTTCCCTAGCCGATACAGCGGCGATCATGCCCGTCAGGATGTCGCCCATGCCGCCGCAGGCCATGCCGGCATTGCCTGTCGGATTGACGTATACGTTGCCGGTCTTAGCCGATACGACAAGCGTCGGCGCGCCTTTTAACACTAAATTGACATGCCATTCCCTGACGAACTGCACAGCCGCCATAAAGGGGTCTGCCTGAATTTCGGCGACCGACAGGCCGCTGAGACGGCTGAATTCGGCTAAATGAGGCGTCATGATAATGCGCCGTCCCATAGGAGCGATAAAATCCTTTTCTCCAGCCAGCAGATTCAATGCATCTGCGTCCAGCACGACCGGGCATTCCGTATGTGCCAATATCTGCTTGACAAAGGCCTTCGTTTCGTCATGTCTTCCCATGCCGGGGCCCATGGCGATGACCGACCAGGACGCGCACTCTTCCAGCACAGACGCGGCGTCGGCTTCCGTAAAATACGCTCCCTGGCCTACGCCGCGAACCATGATTTCCGGCTGCCGGCCGATGCAGTACGGCGCCGTCTGCGCCGGCACGCGCAGGAATACCTTGCCGGCGCCGCTGCGTACTGCGCCGTGCGCCGCCATCAGGGCCGCTCCGGCCATGTCGCTGCATCCCGTCACGATGCCGATTGTACCGTGGCTTCCCTTATGGCTGTCGGGGCTGCGCGGCACGAGGACTTCGGCAATATCCGACTCCTGCAGCAAATATGCCGGTTCCTCCTCAGGCTGTACCAGCAGCGGGGCCGGCATACCGATAGCGTCCAGCTCTACATGGCCGGCGCAGGTACGGCCGGGATACAAGACCAGCCCCCGCTTCAGAGCGCCGAAGGTAACGGTCATATCGGCAAACAAGGGCCCGTTCTCTTCTTCATCGCTGCCGCTGACAGCTCCCGTATCGGAATTGACGCCAGTCGGCACGTCGACGGCAATAACCGTCAGCGTACCGGCCGCGGCGATTTCATTAATCATGCCGACGATGGACGAAACAGGCTCTCTGAGATTGCCGTGAAATCCCGTTCCCAGCATAGCGTCGACGACGACCTGGCAGCTCTGCAGCCGCTGCCGCAGTACGCGCCACTCCCGTTCCGTGCCGCCGAAATAGGTCAGCAGGCACGATTCGTCGTCTTCCATAGCCTGCAGCGTACTTAAATGCTGCTGCGATTCATCACTGTATTCTTCGGCTTGTCCCAGGATGTACACGTAAGCCCGGGCTCCGGCCGCTGCGATATGGCGGGCAATGACGAAGCCGTCGCCGCCGTTATTGCCCTTTCCGCAGACGACGACTACGTCCTTGCCGGCCCAGCCGTGAATATATTCGTCGGCCCGTTCCGCAACGGCATGGCCGGCATTTTCCATGAGTACAGCCGGCTGAATGCCGTACTTGCCGTGCATGGCCGTATAATCCATCTGGCGCATCTGCGCCGCCGTATTTAACTTCTGCATAGTGATTCCTCCTCGTATGTCTATCCTTCCATGACAACCTGCGCAATGGCATACGCTCCATCATGACTAATGGACAATGCCGGCAGTTCCCGGCTTATCGCCGCAGCCGCCTCCTTATACCAGCCGTGCAGGACAAATACAGGCGCTCCCAGCTCCGTATGGCTGACTTCCACGTCCGTCCATTTTCCCTGCCGGAACCCTGTGCCCAAGGCCTTAAAAAGAGCCTCCTTTGCCGCAAATATGCCGGCCAGCGAAGCATACTGCTGTTGCTGCCGCCGGCGGCAGTACGCCAGCTCGGCTTCCGTAAAAAATTTTCCCAGGGACCGTTCATGGCGGCAGGCCATGTCCTCTACGCGGCTAATCTGCACGATATCGATTCCGCACCTCATCATACACCTCCAAAAAAATGCCGCAATCCCCCCAACAGGAACTGCGGCATAGTATGTTTACCATTTCTGCATTCGGATACAAACGGCCAGGCCTTCCAGCAACGCCCGGAACGTCGCGAAGGACATTTCCATGTCGTCGTACACGGAGCTTGCAACCTTATAAGACAACGTAACCTGCTGCTTCTGATAATCGTAAATCAGGCCGTGCAGGTTCGACTCAAAGGTATACTTCGGCGCCGGCACCTTAAACTGGGGCGGCTTCTCGATCATCAGCCCCCGTATCATGCGGTCGATGAGCACCCGCTTCGGAACCTCTGGCTGCAGCATTTCATCTACAAAACTATCCAATACAGACATTATCCACCTCAGTGTTCGTCAAAGAAATGGGCGTGGATCGCCTTGACGGCCGTATCGACGCTTTCTTCGCCAATCAGGCAGGTAATGCTGATTTCAGACGTGGAAATGATTTCGATGTTGATATGGTTGTCCCCCAACACGCCGAACATGCCGGCGGCAATTCCCGGATGACCGGCCATACCGGCGCCGACGATGGAAACCTTGGCCATCTTGTCGTCGACGAGGATATCTTCGACCGGCATTTCTTCGCGCAGGCGGTTCAGAATATCCTTCGCAGCCGGCAATTCCGTGCGGGCAATCGTAAAGGTAATATCCGTAACGCCTTCCTTAGCGACGCGGACGCTCTGCACGATCATATCGACGTCGACATGGCTGTCGGCCAGCATCGAGAAAATCTTGTAGGCATGTCCCGGCTGATTGGGGATGCCTAATACCGTAATCTTAGCTACATTTTTATCCGAAGCGACGCCGCGAATCAAATACTGTTTAATTTCCATTGAGCAAACCTCCTGAATCATAGTGCCTTCATCTTCCGAAAACGTAGAGCGTACGTGGATAGGAACGCTGAAGCGGCTTCCCATTTCAACGGCCCGAGGCTGCATGACGCCGGCGCCGAGCTTTGCCATTTCCAGCATTTCGCCATACGTGATTTCCTTCATTTTCTGCGCGTTGGGAACGACGCGGGGGTCCGACGTATATACGCCGTCTACGTCCGTGTAAATTTCGCATACGTCGGCGTGAATAGCGCCGGCAATGGCAACGGCCGTCGTATCCGAGCCGCCCCGTCCCAGCGTCGTAATATCGCCGTGACCCGTAATCCCCTGGAACCCTGCGACGACGACGACGTTGCCTTCGTCCAGCGCTTCCATAATACGATGCGGTTCCAGTTCCAGGATGCGCCCTTTATTAAAGGCGTCGCTCGTCTTGATACCGGCCTGGGCCCCCGTAAAGGAAATCGCCTTCTGGCCGGCTTCCTGGAAGGCCATGGCCATCAAGGCAATCGATACCTGTTCGCCCGTAGACAGGAGCATGTCCATTTCACGTCCATATGCCTTTGACGTTATCTGTTTTGCCAACGAAACCAGTTCATCGGTCGTATCCCCCATAGCCGACACGACGATGACGATTTTGTCCCCCTCTTGTTTGCCTTTCAAGACACGCTGTACAATAGCGCGCATTTTGTCCGGCGTCGCAACAGAACTGCCGCCAAACTTCTTTACGATTAAAGCCAACTTAAATCCCTCGCTTTATTAAAATGTATGCATCATGGAGTATATTTTTGACCATATAATTGAATAATATCATGTCGTCATAAAATTGTAAAGAAAAAAAAGCTCTCTGCCGCAACAGAGAGCTTTTATAGCCTATGAGACGAGTAATCAGTAAGCCGAGTTTTGTTCTGCCGATGGCAGCGACAATCATCTATCTAGACATACCATTGCTGGCATGTTCAAGCGACACAACCCGGAAGATCAGCGGGCCGCTTCATCCCTCCCCTATTCGGTCTTGCTCCAGATGGGGTTTACCTAGCCAGTAAGTTACCTTACTGCTGGTGCGCTCTTACCGCACCGTTCCACCCTTACCGCTTGCGCGGCGGTACACATTTCTGTGGCACTATCCCTAAAGTCACCTTCGCCGGACGTTATCCGGCATCTTGCCCTGCGGAGCTCGGACTTTCCTCTAATGCAAGCACTAGCGATTGTCTTTCATACTCGTCATTTAAAAATCCTACACTAATTCGGCCCAGAAGTCAATACATAACCTGAGACTCGACAGTGTCAAGTTGTTGTGGGTATATATTTGACAGAAACATCTTGGCATGTAAA
>USGG01000093.1 GCA_900554215.1 uncultured Megasphaera sp. | reverse complement strand
ACGAAGGCCCTGACGATACGCGAAGGCATTGCCATTACCGGCCTGGGCTGGCTGCTGGCGACGGGACTGGGTATGCTGCCCTATGTATTGGGCGGGTATTTGGGCATTCTCGACGGGCTCTTTGAAAGTATTTCCGGATTTACCGGCACAGGGGCGACGGTCATTGAAGACCTGGAGGTGCTGCCAAACAGCATCCTCTTTTGGCGCAGCATGACCCACTGGCTCGGCGGCCTGGGCATCGTCGTCATCTTTATCGCCCTTCTGCCCGAAGCGGGCCAGTCGACCATGTCCATGTACAACGCCGAGGTGGCTGGACCGACGCGGGAGCGCGTGCTGCCCCGCCTTCACGATATGACGAATGTCCTGTTCCGCATGTATTCCGGCTTCACCCTCGTCGCCCTGATTATTTTTCTCCTGTGCGGCATGGATTTTATCAATGCTTTGAACCACGCCTTGTCGACGATTTCGGCCGGCGGGTTTTCGACTTTTAATGCCAGCGTGGCCCATTTCGACGATCCCGTCGTGGAAGGGTGGATTACTTTTTTCATGATACTGGCCGGCGGAAACTTCGGCCTGTACTATCAGGTGTATCAAAAGGGGCCCGGCGTCTTGCGGCGCAATACGGAGTTTAAGGCCTATTTGCTTATCCTGGGCGTCGTGACGCTCCTCATCATGCTGAATTTGGCCTATGCCTTCGGCGGTGAGTGGACGACGGCCTTCCGCTACGCCTCGTTCCAGGTCGCGTCCATTGCGACGACAGGCTTCGTATCGGCGGATTATGACACGTGGCCGGCCTTTTCCAAACTGCTGCTGCTCTTTCTCATGATCTGCGGCGGCTGCGCCGGTTCGACGGCGGCGGGCCTCAAGGTATCCCGCGTGGTCATTTTGGTCAAGGCCCTGTGGATTACGGCCTTTCAAAAGGTCCATCCCAACATGGTGCGCCGCGTAGAAATCAACGGCCATTACGTCGGCGACGATACAGTCGTCCGCGTGAGCCACTTTTTCTTCTTATACATGGCGTTTATCGCCTTGTGGGCGCTGCTGCTTACGTGGGACGGCGTGAACATTTTCGACGCCGTCGGCATCAGCGTCAGTACTATGGGCTGCATCGGACCGGCCTTTGGGATTACCGGCGCGACGTGTACATACGCCAATTTGTCTGATTTTGCAAAGAGCATTCTGTGCTTGTCCATGCTGCTGGGCCGGCTGGAAATCCTGACCCTGCTGGTCATGTGCCGGCGCAGCTTCTGGAAATCCAAGGGCATGTGGTAACAATATAAAAACAAACACCTTCTCGGTGCTGTGGTCAGCAGGAGAAGGTGTTTTTATTATGCATATATTATTCTTCGTCGTCATCGAGGGCCAGCTCATCCGGCGTCGTGCAGAACGTAATGTCCGGATTGCGCTCGCAGATCCAGTTGGTCTGCCATTCGTTGGCGATGAGCAGGACCAGGCGCTGCTTATGATCCTTGACCAGCATGGCGCTGTCGACGTTTTTCAGCTCCCTGTATTCGTGGCCGTTCAGCTGGAGCCAGCGGGCGACTGTAAAGGGCAGCATGTTCATTTCCAGGTCTACGCCGTATTCGTGCTTGAGGCGGTATTCCAGCACTTCAAACTGCAGCTTTCCGACGGCGCCGACGATATAGCTTTCCATGGAGCCGAGATTTTCATAAATCTGGACGGCCCCTTCCTGGGCCAGCTGGGTCATGCCCTTGAGAAACTGCTTGCGTTTCATCGAGTCCTTGGCCCGGATGCGGGCGAACAGTTCCGGCGGGAAGGTCGGGAAATCCTTGAAGGTGACCTTTTGCTTTCCGGCATAGAGGGTGTCGCCGACGCCCATGGTGCCGTTGTCGAATACGCCGATGATGTCGCCGGGGTAGGCGTCGTCGATGATCGTTCGCTCCGTCGCCAGGAACTGCTGGGGCTGCATGAGGCGCAGCGTTTTGCCCGATTGGCGGTGCGTGACGGACATGCCTTTTTCAAATTTGCCTGAGCAGATGCGCATGAAAACGACCCGGTCGTGGTGCTGGGGATTCATGTTGGCTTGGATTTTAAAGACGAAGGACGTAAACTGCTCCGATTCGGGGTCGACTACGCCTTCCAGGCACTTGCGGGGCTGGGGCTTGGGGGCCATTTCCAGGAATTTTTCCAGGAAAGGCTTGACGCCGAAGTTGGTCATGGCCGAGCCGAAGAACATAGGCGTCAGCTGGCCTTTTTTTACTTTTTCCATGTCGAAACTGTCGCCGGCCGCGTCGAGGAGCTCGATGTCGTCTATCAGGGACTGGTGAATTTCTTCGTCGAGGAGGTCCTTGAAAATGGGGTCGTCGGCAGACCCTTTCGTCGAAGCCAGTTTGCGCTGGCCGTGAGACGTGTCCTTTTCAAACAGCTCGATGGAGGCCGATTCCCGGTCGTAAATGCCTTCGTAGTTGCCGTTGATGCCGATAGGCCAGTTCATGGGGTAGGCGTGGATGCCGAGGATGTTTTCGATTTCGTCCATCAGATCGAAGGGATTGCGGCCGAAATGGTCGATTTTATTGACAAAGGTAAAAATAGGGATGCCTCTGTCCTTGCAGACGCGGAACAGCTTTTTCGTCTGCGCTTCGACGCCTTTTGCTACGTCGATGAGCATGACGGCGCTGTCGGCTGCCATAAGGGTGCGGTACGTGTCTTCGCTGAAGTCCTGATGGCCCGGCGTATCGAGTATGTTGATGTGATGGCCTTCGTAGTCAAACTGCAGGACCGAACTGGTGACGGAAATGCCGCGCTGTTTTTCGATTTCCATCCAGTCGGATACGGCGTGCTTAGCCGTCTTTCTCGCTTTGACCGATCCGGCTAAATGAATCGCGCCTCCGTACAGTAACAATTTTTCCGTAAGCGTCGTCTTGCCAGCGTCAGGATGGGAGATGATGGCAAAGGTACGGCGATTATTTACTTCGTCAACTAAAGACATATTCCACCTCATTTATACAATAAACCTAAAATACAACTGGTAATAATTATATAAGGTTTTTATCGGCCGTGCAAGAGGCGGCTTTCGTTTGCGGCTGCCGGCTGCGGCCATAGGGGGAGACACATGAAAGCGGCGTCAAAAGGACAATTATTTTGTAAAAAAATGATGAAAAATAATGAAGAATTTAGTATAATAGTAACTATATAAAGTACCATTGAAGTGGATTGCGAAGAAAGAAGGCGAATCTGCGCTGCATTAAAACGGGTAAACGTAAGAAAAGAATTACATCAAAGTAAAAGGGGATTCAACGTGATCATTACAAGAGAAACTGATTATGCTGTAAGAATTTTGCGTTCTTTAATTAACCTGCGGCTGAAAAACATCCGGGAAATCAGCGATGAACAGCTCATACCGCGGCAGTTTGCATATAAAATTTCCAAGAAAATGGAACGGGCCGGATACATCGAAATTATCCGCGGAGCCCAGGGCGGCTGCCGGCTGGTGAAGAATCTGCATGATATTACGTTGATGGATTTGATTCAGGTCATGGACAGGGAAAATATGCTCAGCAACTGCCTGGACGAGGGGTTTGTGTGCCCGTACCGCGAACGCAACGGCGGTGACTGCGGCCTTCATACGTCTTTCGGGCAGCTGCAGGAACAGCTGACGGCGTATTTTTCCGGCGTCAATTTGTACGACCTCGTCAGCGGGACGTGTCAGCATCAGAAATTGAAATAAACCGGCGATCGTCGGTTTATTTTCCCCGATTTAATTCGATTAATATAATCCAATACGAGACTTTCGCGGCGGCGTATATGGATTTTACATAGGAGGAGCAGGTTTTCGCCTTGCTCTTTTTTGCGTTTTTAGTGTAATATAATATATACAGTATAATATATTAGTAATACCTAGACATTGAAATGGAGAGTGTACTATGAAATTAAAGAAAATTGCTGTCGTATGTTTAGCCGGGCTGGTCATTGCCGCGGCCGTGCCTGTTGTTTCGACGCCGGTCTTTGCCGCTCGCGGCGGCGTGCGCGTGTCGGCTCCCAAAGCCCTGCCGTCGGGATCGAAGGGGACCGTCCGAAACAACACGACGAACAGAACGACGAATAATCAGACCAACCAGCTCACGACCAGAAAACACACACCTGAAAAATAAATTCCCTTCATGCT
>USGG01000092.1 GCA_900554215.1 uncultured Megasphaera sp. | reverse complement strand
CTCTGAACTTCGCCATGCAGGCAGCGGCCCGCGTCGTCCCCTTGGCCTTTGCTTCGGCAGCTACGTCGGCGTCGGCCATAAAGCAGACCTTGCGGCACCCCAGCTTGTCGAGGGCGGCCTGGCTGATGCCCGTGCAGGCCATGTTCGTATCGGTCACAATAGTACAGCCTTGCCGCAACGCAGCCAATCCCCGCTCCACAGCGGCATCGCTGAAACGCAGCGTCCGGGCGTACTCGAAATCGGCGCTGGTATGGATAACCCGCTTAATAACGTCCTTTTCCATAGGCGGCAGGCAGATTTCTCCCAGTTCTTCTTCGATAATTTCCATGCTGCGCCGTTCGATGTCAGCCGGCAAAATATGTTCAATCTTCATGATGGCGTTCCTCCCTGTACGTACGGCATGCGGCGACGAACCGGCGGGCCCAGTCCGGATTGCTCCAGAAATGAATGTGCGGATACGCCGCGACAATGCGGCCTTCGCTGCGCCCGCAGGGCCACGACCGCCTTCCCGACGCCTTTCGGGCCGTAAAGGCAGCGCCGTTGTCCGTGCTGTCGGAATAATGAAATTCGTGGGCGCAGATGGTATCGCCGCGGCGGCAGAGCATTGTATCCTCTTCGTAGCCGAATCGGGTCAGGTGATCCGTCATCTTCGAACTTCCCGGCAGGACGCCGCACCAGGAAACGGATTGCTCTCCTGCGGAAAATTCTTCCAACAGGTACATAAAGCCGCCGCACTCAGCAACGCAGGGCATGCCATCTGACAAAGCCCGTTTTAAACTGCCCTTCATCGCGGCGTTGGCTGCTAAGGCTTCTGCGTAGAGCTCCGGATAGCCGCCGCCGAGGTACACGCCTTCGCAGTCAGGCAGCCTTTCGTCGTGGAGGGGACTAAAATATACCAGCTCCGCTCCCAGCTGCTTCAGCAAGGTCAGGCTGTCTTCATAATAAAAGCAGAAGGCTTCGTCCCTGGCCACAGCGATGCGGGCAGGCCCTGCCGGCTCCAGCACAGGCACTTCGTACGGCAAAGGCTGCGCTGACCGGGCCAGGGATACGAGAGCGTCCATATCGACAGACTGCATTGCCTGCTCGGCCAGCGCGTCTATTTTACTTCGGAAATCTTCAATCTCCCCGGCTGTGACCAATCCTAAATGGCGGCTGGCAAAGGCGCAGCCGGCCATGTCGGGAAAACAGCCGAAGGCGGTCAGTCCTGTCTCTTTCTCCCACGCGTCCTTAAAGTAGGCGTACACGCCGGGCTTGACGTGATTGACGATAAACCCGGCAATCCGGCTGTCCCGCCGGAAGGCCGCCGTCCCCTTGATTTGAGCCGCCAGGGACAGTCCCGCGCCGGAGCCGTCGACGACGAGGACGACGGGCGTATTCGTGACCTTAGCCAAATCATAAGCACTGGCCTCGCTCGTCGTGCCGACGCCGTCGTAATAGCCCATGGCTCCTTCCAATACGGCGATATCTGCACCGTCGCTGCCTGAGGCCAGCAGATAGCGGGCCGTCGCCGCCCCCTGCCCGCCTCTTCCGAATAAAAACAAATCCAGAGTATGAGACGCTGTCTGGAGGACGCGGCTGTGAAATAAGGGGTCGATGTAATCGGGGCCGCTCTTAAAAGCTGCCGCCGTCAATCCCATCTTCTGCAGGGCCCGCAGAAGCGCGCAGACGATGGTCGTTTTGCCGCCGCCGCTTTTAGGGGCGGCAATCATCAGCCGCGGCGTCCTCGTCTCCTTCATAGGCGTCCCTCCTTCGGCAGCGCCGTCAGGATATAGACGGGATTTTGCCCCGTCATCATGTGGTACGGGCCGACGCGCCGGCTTTCGGCTGCGCTGAGCTGCGTAATATCCAGCGTATACCGTTTCTTTTCTTTATAATAAGCCGTAATATCAGCCAGCGTCTCGATGGTAATAGCCGTCATGACGATGCGGCAGGCCGCGTTTTTTCCGTATATGCCGTCCAGGATATCCGTCATCTTTCCCTTCGTGCCGCCGATAAAGGCGCAGTCCGGCGCTGGAATAGGCTCCATCGTTTCGGCGGCGTCGCCCGGGACGATGGAAACGTTTTCCACGGCGAAGCGGCGGCAGTTTTCCTGCACCAGGGATAAGGCCTCTTCGTCGATTTCAAAGGCGAATACATGTCCAAAAGGAGTCTGGCGAGCCAGCTCGACCGTGCAGGACCCCGTACCGGATCCGATATCGTACACGCAGTCGCCGGCCTGCGGCGCCAGATGGGAAATGGCGACAGCCCGGACAGAACGCTTGGTCATAGGTGCGCCGCTGCGGACAAAGGCGTCGTCGGGCAGGCCGTGGACAGGCGTCGTCGTCGGCAAGGGATGATCGTTGTATATCATCATGACGGCCAGGCCGCCAATATCCTGCGCCGCCATCTCTTCCGCCGTGCCGGACAGAATTTGCTCGTCTTCATAGGATAAATTCTGTCCAACATCGACGCGGACATGGCCTAAGCCGGCCTGACACAGCTCCCGGCAAATCAGAGATACTGTATCGCTGCCGCCTGTCAGGCAGAATACCTTTTGATGGCCGTATACGGCAGCGGCGACGGATTCGCGGCGGCCGTGCCGGCTGACACAGTACGCATCGTGCCATGGCGTCCGCACTTTAGCGGCAAAATACGCGAGGCTGCTGACACCCGGGCAGGCTATGACCGTACAGCCCGGAATGTCCGTCAGCAGCCGTCCTAAACTAAAAAAGCCGACGTCGCCGGACACGATGACGGCCGCCGGCCCGTCTCCGTCTTCCATAGACGCTAAGACGCGCCGTATTTCCGACGGTTTATACGTTGAAATGATTTTCTTTCCCAGGGAAGAAAAGGCCTCGGTCATGCGCTTGTCGCCCAAGATAATCCGGCTTTCTTCGACAGCCCGTTTTCCCTGTATCGTCAAAAAATCAGGATGTCCCGGTCCCATGCCGACGATGTACACCTTCATGTCTTTCCCTCCTCACAGGCTGCCTGGCGCAGCCGTTTTATTGCCTCTTCCAATGAGCTTCCCGTCTCCGCCGCCCGCTTCACGACGATAAGGACTGCCCCGGCCCGACGGGCGCCATCTTCCTTTTCGTCATAGCCTCCGGTCTGCCCCGAATCCTTGGTGACGACATAGGCCGCCCGGGTCTGGGCAAACATAGCGGCGTTCAGGTCAGCCGAAAAGGGGCCCTGCATGCAGATAATATGGGCCGGGTCATAGCCCAGATTCAGCGCCCGCTCCAGAGACGACGGCAGGGGCAGAATGCGCAGATACATGCGCTCCCTGTAATCGGGAACGGCGGAGAAGATATCCAAATCCTTGCTGCCTGTCGTCAGGAATATCCTTCCCGTCGTATGGCTCAGCATGTCCGCTGCCTCTTCCATCGAGTCGACCGTGACGACGCCGTCATGTTCCGTACAGGGCCGGATGACGCGGCAATAAGGAACCCTCCCTTCCCGGCAGGCGGACTGTATGTTTTCCGTCGCCGCCGCGGCGTAGGGATGGGTCGCATCGACGGCCAGCCGGATATGATACGCTCTCAGAAAAGCAATCATAGCCTGCCGGTCCATGCGCCGCCGGACGACACGGATATTATCCGCCTTCGGCAGCAGGGCCGCGCCGTAGTCCGTTGCGACGGACACATATACCGTCAGGGGCAGTCCCGCCGCGTATTCCGCCAGCAGCCGACCTTCCGTCGTGCCGCCGGCAATCCAGACGGCCGTCACAGGACGTACCCGCGCGGCGTCACCATCTTATCCTTCAGCACTTTGGTCTGGCTGTTGCCGATAAAGACAGTGGAAAACATATCCAGCACCATGTCCTGCAGCTGTGTCAGCGTCGTGATTTCCGCCGTCTCGCCGTCGCGGCCGATATGACGGACGATGCCGGCCGGCGTATTCTCCAGCCGATAAGGCAGGATAATCTGACAGGCCTTGCGCAGATAGCCGGCCCGTTTTTTGCTGGCTGGATTGTACAGGACGATGACGAAATCGCCTTCAGCGGCGCAGCGCAGGCGCTTTTCAATGACCTCCCAGGGCGTGAGCAAGTCGCTGAGGGAAATGAGGCAGACATCGTGTGTCAGAGGCGCGCCCAGCAGAGCCGCTCCCGAGCAGGCCGCCGTCACGCCGGCCACGACGACGACGTCGATGTCATCGCAGTCCGCCGCCATTTCATGCATGATGCCGGCCATGCCGTACACGCCGGCGTCGCCGCTGGAAACGAGGGCCACG
>USGG01000091.1 GCA_900554215.1 uncultured Megasphaera sp. | reverse complement strand
AGACGCCATCGTATTATATGGGTTTGCCACGCAGGACGAATACGATTTGTTTATGCTGCTGATCAGCGTAAACGGCGTAGGGCCTAAGGTGGCCCTAGGCATTCTGAGCGCCGCCAGCCCCGACGGGTTCCGCCTGGCCGTGCATCAGAAGAATATGAAGGTACTGACGAAGATGCCCGGCATCGGCAAGAAAACGGCGGAGCGCATCGTGCTGGAGCTGCACGATAAAATCGGCCCGGTTGGAGACGACGCGGCGGCCGCTGAAGACGGCGGCCTGGAAGGCATGCCCCAGGGCATTGCCTCGGACGCCTTGGCAGCGCTGACCAGCCTGGGCTATTCCTCTCAGGAAGTGCTTCCGGCTATCGAAGCCAAGGCCGGCCAGTGCCAGACCGTAGAGGAACTGCTGAAAGCCGTATTGCAGGCATTGGGAAGCAGGAGGTAAGACGTGGAAGAGCATCGCATTGTGGAGACAGGCCCTATTGCGGGAGATTCCTGGCAGTACAGCCTGCGTCCCCACTATTTAAAAGAATATATAGGACAGCAGAAGGTTAAGCAGAACCTGGAGGTTTTTATCCAGGCGGCGAAGCTGCGGCAGGAAGCGCTGGACCACGTGCTGTTGTACGGCCCGCCCGGGCTGGGCAAAACGACGATGGCCGGCATCATTGCCAACGAGCTGGGCGTCAACCTGCGCATTACATCGGGCCCGGCCATCGAGCGGCCCGGCGATTTGGCGGCCCTGCTGACGAACCTGCAGGAGCGGGACTTGCTGTTTATTGACGAAATACACCGTTTGTCCCACAGTGTGGAAGAAGTGCTGTACGCGGCGATGGAAGACTACGCCTTGGATATCGTCATCGGCAAGGGACCCAGTGCCCGGTCGGTGCGCATCGACCTGCCGCCCTTTACCCTTGTCGGCGCGACGACCCAGGTCGGCCGCCTGGCGCCGCCGCTGCGCGACCGCTTCGGCGTCATCTGCCGGCTGGAATTTTACCGGCCCGAAGAGCTGGTGCTGATTATCAAGCGGACTGCCGATATTTTAAATGTAGAAATCGACGACGCCGGCGCGTTGGAAGTGGCGCGCCGCTCGCGGGGCACGCCGCGAATCGCCAACCGCCTGCTGAAGCGGGTCCGCGATTTCGCGCAGGTAGCCGGCGAGCAGACGATTTCATCGGCTCTTGCTGGAAAGGCCTTGGACCGGCTGGAGGTCGATGCCTGCGGTCTGGACCGGACGGACCGGAGGGTCTTGCAGGTCATCATTGAAAAATTCGGCGGCGGCCCTGTCGGCCTCGATACGATTGCCGCGGCGATCAGCGAGTCCGTCGATGCTGTCGAAGACGTGTATGAACCCTTCCTCATGCAGCTCGGATTTTTGAACCGCACGCCGCGGGGGCGGGTTGTAACGGAGGCGGCTTACGCTCATCTGGGACTGCCGTCGCCGTCGGAAGGCAAAGGCTCTTCGTTATTTTAGGAGGTACATATGGCGAAAACCTTAATTTTAATCGGCGCGTTGTTTATTGCGGCCGGCTTTGTCTGGCTGGCGCTGGAGCACATCGGCGTAAGCCGCTTTTTAGGCAACCTGCCCGGCGATTTGAATTTTACGAAGGGAAACGTATCCTTTCATTTCCCCATCGTAACCTGCCTCATCATCAGCGTCGTGCTGACCCTCATTTTGAATATATTTTTCCGTCATTAACAGGAGGGAAGATCTATGATTAAAACGCGACTACTTCGCGTCCTCGCCGCGGCGGCTTTATTTGTCTGCCTGACGGCGACGGCTTTCTGCGCCGGCTCGGACCAGACGCTGCGCATCGGCATCCGTGAAGGAAGCCAGTCCGTATCCATCATCGGAACTCAGGGAGCGGCCGTTTATAAAAACGGTTCCTTGTGGAAAAAGGTTGGGGCGAACAAGCCGGTTAAGGTAGAACTTAAGGGAAAAGACCTCGTTGTCAACGGCTCGAAGAGCAAGGGCGCCGTGTCGGTACGGCCCATGAAAAAGGGAGTCGTCAAGCTGACTGACGGCTATTCGTACCGCGGTTCCATCGAGTGCATGCAGCCGTCGAAGGCTTCGGGAATCACCGTAGTCAACGTCGTGCCCCTGGAGCAGTATTTATACGGCGTCGTCGGCAAGGAAATGTCGCCGTCGTGGAGCTCCGAAGCATTGAAAGCCCAGGCCGTCGCGGCCCGAACCTACGCCGTGTATCATAAGAACTCCTTCCGCAACAAGGGCTTCGATATGACTGACGATACGCGCAGCCAGGTTTACGTCGGCATCAACGGCGAATCGCCGTCCATTATCAGCGCCGTCGACGCGACGAAGGGTGAAATCCTGACGTATAAAGGAAAGCCCATCGAGGCGATTTTCTGCGCCACTGCCGGCGGCTGGACGGAAAACAGTGAAAACGTGTGGGGCAATTACGTGCCTTACCTGCGGGGCGTCGTCGATAGAAGCGAAAAGATGCCGTCCTACAGCTGGACTGTGACGACGACGCCGGAAAAGCTGGCGGCGAACCTGAAAGCAGCCGGTAAAAACGTCGGCAAGATAAAGTCCATTACCCTGTCGCCCTTGGGCAAGCGGCCCATGGACGTGTCCGACCGCGGCGTGTCCGGCCGCGTGCTGTCCATGACGATTCAGGGCTCGTCGGGAAGCGTCAGGCTGACGGGCAACGCCTTCCAGTCCATCATGGGACTGAAGAGCACCTTGTTTGATATCTATCAGGGAACGGAAAAGAAACAGAAAGACAGTAAGAAAGACAATAAGAAAAAATCGTCCCGCAAGATGACCTTTAAAATTAAAGACAAGAAGCCCATTACGATTTACGGCTTCGGCTGGGGCCACGGCTTGGGGATGAGCCAGTACGGCGCATACCAGATGGCCCAGGAACAGAAAAACGCCAAGAATACGTACCGCAAGATACTGCAGCATTACTATACGGGCGTAAAGCTTGACAAGATAGATTAAGGAGACAGTACGTTGAAACTCAGTGATTTTTATTATGATTTGCCAAAAGAATTGATTGCCCAGCACCCGGCAGAGCAGCGGGATCACGCCCGCCTCATGCTGTACGACCGGCAGAGCGGGGCTGTGGAACACAAGCATTTTTACGATTTAATCGACGAGCTCCATAAGGGAGACGTCCTGGTATTTAACGATTCCCGTGTTATACCGGCCCGCCTGTATGGGAAAAAGTCGCCGACAGGCGGCAAGGTCGAAGTGCTGCTGCTGACGCCTGTCGGCGAGGATACGTGGGAAGTGCTGGTCAAGCCGGGGAAACGGGCCCTGCCTGGGGCGGTTATCGAGTTTCCCGAAGGCCTGACCTGTCAGATACTGGACCGTACGGATTTCGGCGGCCGCATCGTTAAATTTGAATACGACGGCGTATTCGACGATATTATCGACAAGATCGGTGAAATGCCCCTGCCGCCGTACATTCACGAAAAGCTGGAAGATCCCGACGAATACCAGACCGTATACGCCCGCGAACGAGGCTCGGCGGCGGCGCCGACGGCGGGGCTCCATTTTACGGACGAGCTGCTGGAACGCATCAAGGCCAAAGGCGTAGAGCTGGTCTTCGTTACGCTGCACGTCGGCTTGGGGACCTTCCGCCCCGTAGAAGAAGAAAACATCGAAGACCACGAAATGCACAGCGAATTTTACAGCATTACGGAGGAAGCGGCTCAGACGATTAACCGGGCGAAGGCCGAAGGACGGCGCATCGTAGCCGTCGGCACGACGTCTATACGGACGCTGGAAAGCGCTGGTACGACAGGTGTGCTGCAGGCCGGGTCGGGCTGGACGAATATTTTCATCTATCCCGGCTACACCTTCCACATCGTCGACGCGCTGGTTACGAATTTCCACCTGCCCGAGTCGACGCTCCTCATGCTTATCAGCGCTATGTCTACGAGAGAAAAAATCTTAAAGGCGTATGAAATTGCCGTACAGGAAAAGTACCGATTCTTCAGCTTCGGCGACGCCATGTTTATACGATAGGGAGGACACGACGTTGGTTATTACTTACGAACTGCAGGCTGAATGCGACGGCGCCAGAGCCGGCATTCTGCGCACGCCTCATGGAACTTTCAAGACGCCTATGTTTATGCCCGTAGGCACGCAGGCTACGGTCAAGACATTATCGCCGGAAGAGCTGTACGACATGGGCGCCCAGGTCATTCTGAGCAATACGTATCATCTGTTCTTGCGGCCCGGCGAAGACCTGGTCAAGGAAGCCGGCGGCCTGCACAGGTTTATGAACTGGAAGCAGGCTATCCTGACCGACAGCGGCGG
>USGG01000090.1 GCA_900554215.1 uncultured Megasphaera sp. | reverse complement strand
GTATGGGTCGCTATCCTGGCTCATTTCTTTTTAAATGAAAAGCTGACGAAGCGCAAGGCCTTAGGCGTCGTCGTCAGCATGGTCGGCCTGGTCATCCTCATGCACATCGACTCCCTCGGCAACGCCTCCAGCCTGTTCATCACCATCGGCGGCGCCATTTCCTGGGCTGTGGCCAACGTCGTCATCAAGTATCAAAACAGCAAGCTGAAAAGCAAGGACTGCAATATGATTCAGTACACGGCCTGGCAGATGACCACCGGCTCCATCATCTTATTCCTGTATACCAGCTGTATGGAAACAGGCCAGGTACACTGGACGCCCATGGCCGTCGCCTGTCTGGCCTACAACGGCATCCTGGCCTCCGCCCTGGCCTTCTTCCTCTGGAACTATGTCCTCACCTGCATGGAAGCCAGCAAGGCCTCTATCGCCGTCCTGGCCGTCCCTGTCGTCGGCGTCGTCTGCGGCATTCTCTTCCTGGGCGAAAGACTGTACGTCAGCACTGCCGCCGGCATGGTTCTGATACTGGCCGGCATTATTCTCATCGTAGCGCAGAACTCAAAGCCTCTGTCCTCACGGTTCCATCGCTCTAAATCGTAACAACACCGAACATATACGAGCTTACGTAAAGCCACTGTATTCGAATTTCTATAAAAATTCGTATTCTTGTGCTTCCCATAATATGACTGAACCCCGCTTGCTATAAACAGCAGGCGGGGTTCAGCGTATGCATGTCAGTATATCATTATCAGAAAAAGGCTGGCTACTGTAACTTAATGCCCCTTCGTCGGCTGCGCAGCCGGATTCATATTGGCAGCGGCAGAGCCGGCAGGAACGGCGCTTCGTCTCGTCTTAGAAAGGATGCTGTGGCTGTAGCCGTAGCCGAAATAGATAGCCAGGCCGACGAGGAGCCAAACGACGAAGCGAATCTGCGTAACGAGCGGCAGCATGTAAATCAGGATACCGCAGAAGACGATAGCCAGAGCCGGTACGACCGGCACGAGCGGGCATTTGAAAGCGCGCTGCTGGTTGGGGTTCTTCTTCCTCAGGATGATGACGGCAGCCGAAACGATGATGAAGGCGCAGAGCGTGCCGATGTTGGTCATTTCCGCTACGGCATTGATGGGCAGGAAGCCTGCCGTAATAGCCGTAATCACGCCGACGAGAGCGGAGCTTCTGGCCGGAGTTTTATACTTTGAATGAACGTGGCCGAAGAATTTCGGCAGCAAGCCGTCGCGGGACATGACGAACAGCACGCGGCTCTGACCAAAGCTCATGACCAGCAGTACGGACGTAAGGCCGCAGATAGCGCCGACCGATACGGCCGCAGCGCCCCAGTGATAGCCGACAGCCTGCAAGGCGAAGGCAACGGGAGCCGCCGTCGTCTGGAACTGCATAAAGGGAACCATGCCGGTCAATACGGCGGAAACGGCGATGTACAAAATCGTGCAGATAACCAAGGATAAGATAATACCGCGAGGCAGCGATTTCTGGGGGTCTTTTACTTCTTCTGCCGCCGTGGAAACAGCGTCAAAGCCGATGTACGCAAAGAAGATAATCGATGCGCCGGCGAATACGCCCGACCAGCCGAAGGGCATGAACGGAACCCAGTTCGAGGCGTCGACGTGGCTGAAGCCCAGCGCAAGGAACAATGCGACGACGGCTAGCTTAATGGCAACGATGACGTTGTTGACGAAGGAACTCTGCTTGACGCCGCGGATGTTGACAAAGGCGACGACAGCTAAGATAAGAACAGCCGGCAAGTTGACGATACCGCCGTCATGGGGGGCCATGGTCAGCGCCGTCGGCAAGGTAATTCCCAAGTTCATGAGAATGTTGTTAAAATACCCGGACCAGCCGATGGCGACAGTCGATACGGCGAAGGCATATTCCAAAATCAAATCCCAGCCGATGACCCAGGCCCAAAATTCCCCTAAAGCTACATATCCATAGGTGTACGCGCTGCCGGCAACGGGAACCATTGCGGCAAATTCAGCGTAACATAAGGCGGCGCATCCGCAGGCTAAGGCAGCGATAATAAATGAAATAACCAGTGCAGGACCAGAATAATTTGCCGCAGCTACGCCTGTCAGGACGAAAATCCCCGTCCCTACAATAGCGCCGATCCCCAGCATGGTCAAACCAAACGTGCCGAGGAACTTGTTCATCCCGCCGTCCATTTTGGTTTCGGAGATGAACTCGTTAATACTTTTCGTTCTAAATATTTTTTTAGTCATAATACCCCTCTTTCCCCTATCTTCGTAATCGGAGTTATACGTATAACCCCTGCTCCGATTACGTTCTCTATTATACTCCCTTATTTTAATTTGTAAAGGTTATTTTCGTGTTTTATTTTATATTTTTATAGTTTTAGTGGTTTTATTTATAAAATATTCTAAAAAACAGGTGTTTTAGTTAATTTTATATATTCAATATTCATTTTTTGTATGACATTTATGAATAGAGCTGCCTTTACTGTATATAGAAAAGCTTTACTACTATTTCATCTTTATATTGTATATAAATTTTGTATTTTACAAAAATCCTGATAGATTTCTTCACACCAGCATACGTGATGTCCCTCTATATAAAAACGCTGCAAAAAAGCGTTGCCAAAAACAAGGATAACTGACCAAGTCCTAACTGCCATCATTCCACCCATAAAAATAAGCGCCGGATTTTCTAATCCAAGCGCTTTGTTTCTAATAGTCTTCCCGCCGTTTCCCGGTCGTCTCTCGTATCGATATCGCAAAGCTCGCCTTCCGGCACGGCGAACTGCCATAGGTCGTCCTCGTATGTCTCCAATATCGCCCTGCCGCCTCTATCTCCTTGCAGGGCCAGCAGCTCGTCTTTATAGGCATACGAAAAAATCGCCGGACTGCCGCGGCGGCTTCCCGATACGGCGCAGCCTATACCGTATCCCGACTGCGCGTATTGCTTGACGAAATCGCTTATGGTCTCGCCGGAAAGAAAGGGCTGGTCGGCGGCGAAAAAGGCCCAGGCATCAGCTGCGGCAGACGCCTCTACTCCCAGGCGGACAGATGCGGCCATGCCTTCCCCTGCGGCCGGATTCTTTACGGCAATCGCACCATGAACACGGCACCACGACAGAATTTCGTCATACTGGCTGACGACGTATAGGCGGCACGAGCACGACAAGGCAGATTCGATACGCCGCGCCGCGTCCTGCAGCTGGTCAAAGCCATGGCGATACAGTGGCTTGCCGGCCAGCGGAGCCAGCAGCTTATTGCCGCCAAAGCGCCGGCTGAAGCCCGACGCCATGTAAATCAAAGCGATGTGCACCGTATGTCCTCCCGTTCCTCTATATCGAAAAAAGTCGTCAGCCCTATGAGCTCAGCCATGCGGCGCAGCAAATCCTGCCCCCGCAGCCGGACCGCTGCCTCATCGGCTTGATTGAAAACAGGTACGACCGGCACACTCCATCTCCGACGCAAGGCTGCCAAACACGAACCGACAACGGCAACGAATACGTCGTCCGTAACGACCTGCCGCCGCTCCCATTGACTTTGTTCCCAGCGGAAACAGACTTCGTCCAGAGGACGGCCCAAGGCAGACAATCCTGCCACATGGACGATGCAGTCTGCATCCGGCGGGATGACCGGCTCGTGCGTGCCGAAGCACTTCAGCGGCCGCCGCCGCGACCCGTCGGCTTCGACGAGGACGACGTCGGCTAAGGCCCGGCATACAGCAAAAAGCGCGTCGCCGCCGTAGCCAATCTTACCCCGGCCGTCCCGACGGCCGACGACAGCAAAGCCTCGCCCTTCCAGCAGCGATTTCACCGTCGCGGCATCGTCAGCCAGTAATTCCGGCGGTGGCTCGTACATATGAGTCGTCGTCGCTATGGCGATTCGTTTTCCCTGCCGGCGCAGCTCCTCTGCCAGCCGATAGATCCACGTCGTCTTGCCGCCTGAGCCGGTAAAGGCGACGACGGTCTTTTTCTTCTGCACCAAGGACGGACAGCCATATGCCAATCCCTGCCGCAGCGACGGCATCTCTTCAGCCGCCCCGTTACGGCAGGCGAATATGCGGCACATCGGCGGCCCTCCACTTCTTCGCGTCGGCCTTTTCCCGACCTTCCCGCCGCGCCCTGACAGCGATGAGCTCCGCCGCAATGCTGACGGCGATTTCCTCCGGCGTCGCCGCAGAGATGGGAAGGCCGATGGGGCCGTACGTGTTATCTATTTCTTCTGCTGCAAAGCCGTCGGCCAGCAGCTTTTCCCGCACGAAATGCAGCTTATTTCGGCTGCCGATAACCCCGATGTACTGAGGCCGCAGCGGCAGTATCTGCCGCTCGACGACGTAGTCGCCTACGTGACCTCTCGTCATGATGCAGACGTAATCGTTTTCCGTGAGCGTCAGATGCGCGCCAATGTCCA
>USGG01000089.1 GCA_900554215.1 uncultured Megasphaera sp. | reverse complement strand
TGCCGCCGTATCCGCCGCGCCGGCCGGGGCCGCGCAGAGCAGGCAGAACGCCAAGCCAGCTATATAATGTAGTCTCATAGCATATCCCTCCTTGAGATTTCCTGCTATCCCCCGACATGCTGCCGGGCCATGACTAAGAACACCGTCATGAGAACGCAGACGAACCCGATTAATTCGGGAATATAAAATACAGTCCCCAGCACCAGGGCGGAAACGACGGACGCCGAAACAGGCTCCAGCGTACCGATGAGCGTGGCCTTAATCGGGCCGATGTCCCCGACGCCCCGCAGGAATAAGATAAAGGTCAAGTCCGTGCCGATTAAAATAACAGCGGCAAAGATGATATATCCGGCCGTATCTAATACGGACGGCGTATTCCAAGGCTGGATGAACAGCGAAAACAGCGTTCCGCCGACGAGAAGGCTCAGCGCGTTGACCGGCACGCTGCCCCATTTCCAGACCAGGTTCTGCGCCAAAAAGGAATAGCATACCGTCGCCACAGCCGCCGCCAGCCCCCACTGCAGCCCTTCCGGCGACAGGGCCATCCGGGATAGGTCGCCGTGCGTCGCAATGAGAACGACGCCTACGAGAGCCAGGACGATGGACAGGCCTTCGCGGAAGTCGGGAAGGCGCCGCGTCCGCAGGCAGACGATGACCGCCATCATGACGACGCTCAAGGTCTGCAAGATCCCTGCCGTACCGGCGTTCGAGTATTGAATGCACTTGAGGAACGACACCTGGCTGAGCAGGAGCCCCATCAGACTGTATCCCAGCATCGAGATGCAGTCCTTTTTATTCCTCAAGATATTCAGCATCGTCTTGTATTCCCTGCCGGCCAGCAGGGTCAATACCAGTCCGGCGCAAACCATGCGGATGCTGGTCAGCCAAAAAGGATCGACGCCGTAACGGCTCAGCAAATACTGGCCGGCCGTCCCCGACATGCCCCAGATAATCGCACCGCCGCCGGAACAAAGATATCCGCGCATCATGCTGCGCTTAGCCATAGTACCGCTCCTTTCTCCTTGCCTGTAATTGTATCACAGAGACTGCGCCTTAGCCAGTCGGCGCAAAAAGAAAACACAGCAACTTCATGAAGAAATTACTGTGTTTCATCCATATGTGTGCGATTAGAAATGAAGCGCGTGAAGAAGCTGAAGAACGCAAACGCTTAAAGGTTTCATCCATATGTGTGCGATTAGAAATGAAGCAGCCCGCCGCTTTCGTTCGAAACGGGGGCGGCTAAGATGCCCGTCGGCTGGGGCTGGGAAATCAAAAAGATCAGCGCCGCCACGATAGCCAGGGCGATAGTCACGCGCGAGAAGACGCCCCGTTCGCTGTATTCCGGCACGCCGAAGAAGCGGATGCCGATGGACGCGCCGATCGTCGCGAACAACGCGCCTACGGAGAAATACCGGTACATCCCGTAAGCCAGGATCAAGCCGACGATGGACGCCGCATTGATGACGATGGGATAGCAGCGCGCCAGCATCGACTGGTTGGCGCGGCGCATGCTCATGAGCCAGTCCGTCGCGTCGATGCCGACCAGGCCGGTAATAAAGGTCGAAGCGTATAAGATGCCGTCCCACTGCGGCTCCAGTCTGCGGCGGTCGCCGGCAATCCACATCAGTACCGTCAGCAGCAAAATAGCCGCGCCGGCGACGAGGTAATAGTACTGCTCGGGAATAAACTGAATGACGAAGACGCCGACGAGGACGCATACGCTGGCGACGGCGCTCATCTGCACGAGCTGCTGCTTCGTCGGACGAATCTTCTTATTCATGCTGGTATAAATCTTAGCGAAGATTTCCAGCAGGAAGACGACGACAAAGAAGACGATGCCCAAAAACGGGCTGAGCAGCGCCAATCCCAGGGTAATCACCAGCGGGATGATAAACTTGACTCCCGGGAAGATGATGAAGGTCTTCATCGTCATGACGTGCTGCTGAGAATACACCGTAAAGTAGGTAAAGGTATTAAACAACAGCATGGCGACGATGGTCTCGCCGGGCTTCGCCCCCATGTACAGGAAGATCATGAGCAGGTACATGCTCATGTTGATGCCTGTGAAGCGGGCAAATACGGCGGACATCAGGCCGTACATCAAAAACGGTAGAATTACTGAAAAGATATCCATTCTGACCTCTCCTGCTTCTTATTTCAAATGGTGGCTGCCCCGTTCCGTCATGGGAATGCCTTCCTTGCACAACGGGCAGTCGTCGGGCTGATACGTAGGAACAGTCAAATGAAGCAGGGCCTGTACGTCTTCCTTCGGCACGCCGAATTCGGCCTTGCCGCCGCTGCGGTCTACGAGGAGGCCGACGCCGACGAGGACGCCGCCGGCTTTTTTAACGACGTTGACGACTTCCTGTACGGAACCGCCCGTCGTGACGATGTCTTCTACGATGAGGACGCGTTCGCCCGGTTCGATGCGGAAGCCGCGGCGCAGCGTCATGACGCCTTTTTCCCGTTCCGTAAAGATGGCCCGCGTGCCTAAGGCCTTGCCTACTTCATGAGCCAGCAAGATGCCTCCGGTCATCGGCCCCATGACAGTCTGGACATTTTTGTCCTTAAACCGTTCTGCCAATTCCTTGCAGAGCTTTTCCGTATATTCGGGATGCTGGAGGACGTTGAATTTTTCAACGTACAGCGGGCTGTGAAGGCCCGACGTCAATAAGAAATGGCCTTCCAATACGGCTTTCGTGTCTACTAATAACTGTCTTACTTCTGCTTCTGTCATCATGATACTATACCCCCTGGATTTCTTCTAATATTTTGCGAACGGCATCCCGCGGTTCGTCAGCCTTCGTAATGGGCCGTCCGATTACTAAGTGGGACGCGCCGTCCTGCAGCGCCTGCCGCGGCGTCGTAAACCGCTTCTGGTCGTTAGCGACGGCAAAGGACGGGCGAATACCCGGCGTAACGATGAGGAAATCGGAACCGTTCATTTCACGGATAGCCTTCGCTTCGTACGGCGATGAAACGGTGCCGTCGATGCCGGCTTCCTTAGCCAGCTTAGCCAGGCGGAGAACCGTTTCGGCAATCGTATATTTTCCGCCGATTTCTTCCCAGCACGCTTCGTCGATGCTGGTCAGAACCGTGACGGCCAGCAAGCGGGGCCGTTCGATGCCCAGCTTTTCCGCTTCGTCGCGGACGGCTTCCGCAGCGGCTTCCATCATCGCCCTGCCGCCTGTGCCGTGAAGGGTCATGAGATCGGCTCCCAGCCGGGTCAAGGCACGAATGCTCTGGCCAACCGTATTCGGAATGTCGTGCACCTTCAAATCGAGGAACACGTGCTTTCCCTGGTCCTTTAAATAGCGAACAGCGTCCGGGCCGGCGCTGTAAAATAATTCCATGCCGACTTTATAGAAGGAAACGCTGTCACCCAACAATTCGACAAGCTTCTTCATGTCGTCTAAAGAATGTACGTCTAAAGCCGTTATAATGCGATTATCTGCCATTCGTAACCCTCCGCGCAAAAAAATAAACTGCATAAGCCCCAATACTGCATGGGCATATCTAATTAATTATGTCACGTTTTACCATACCTGTCAATTTACTTTTCCATCTGAAAACGCAGCTTTAACGGCCTTGGCACTGGAATTCGAAATTCGCCGTGATTCGGCAAAAAGATCTTCCCCAGCCATGTTATCGATAATCGACAAGGCAATCGCCTTCGCTTTGTTACTCGTAACCTCCGGGTTATCCGGGTCATCCAGGCGAAGGGCAAAATAGGCCGTTTTTCCATTCGTTTCATATAGCCCGACAAACCAGGCGTCCGTATTTTTTCCATCAACCCGTCCGAAGCCAGTCTTGCCGTAGACCTTCAATCCCCTCGCCGCGTCGTCTCGCGTCAGCATCAGCAGCTTCAACGTATCGGCAAGCTCGCCCTTCGCCGGATGTTCCATAATACGCCGCAGCACTTGAGTTTGTTCCTTCGGAGAAATCTTTAAGGACGACTCCAGCCAAAATCCTTTCAGCTCAGCCAAGTGCTCTCCCCCGTTTAAATCGCCCTGCCAGTCGGAAATATCTCTGCTGCCATAATTCATCTCGTCGATATAGGCCTGCATTACAGGCTGCCCAATATCATCTATGACCTGCCGGTAATACCAGACACAGGATTGCCGAAAGGCGTCGGGCAATCCCATATCGCGATTCCACGGCTCGTACCAGTACGCTGTCCCGTTCCATTTCCGCACGGAATCATTCATCTGGATTACGCCCGTATCTAATCCGACGTAGGTGGAGAAAATTTTAAAAGTCGAGCAAGGCGACGAGCGTTTTTCGCTGAGTGCTTTTTGATATACGACATAGGTGTCGGCCTCGGGATAATAGAAAATAGCCGTGCCGTCTACGCCGTCGAAATACTCCTGCAAATTGATTTCTACCGTCGTTTCTGCTGCGGTATGGCTGACGCCTGCTGAAAAGAGTATTGCCGTCAGGCAGCATATAAAAACGAAAAATCGGTTCTATAATAAATGTTGGGGTAACGACAGACATCGTCTATCTGCCGCGACCCC
>USGG01000088.1 GCA_900554215.1 uncultured Megasphaera sp. | reverse complement strand
AACAGCACTCTTGTTGGCGCCGACCGTGCCGTCGGAGCCAAGACCCCAGAACTTGCAGGCCGTCGTGCCTTCCGGCGTCGTGTCGATGTCTTCGCCGAGGGGCAGGGACGTGTAGGTAACGTCGTCGACGATGCCGATAGTGAACTGATCTTTCGGCTGGTCGAGCTTCAAGTTTTCGAATACGGAAAGAATGTGGGTCGGAGTCGTGTCTTTTCCGCCGAGGCCAGCGCGGCCGCCTACGATAAGAGGCTGTTTTTCCTTGCCGACATATACGCCCTTAACGTCGAGGTACAGCGGTTCAGCAACGGAGCCCGGTTCTTTCGTGCGGTCAAGAACAGCGATCTTCGTAACCGTTTCCGGAATATATTTGAAGAAGTATTTTTCCGAGAACGGGCGATAGAGGTGAACTGCCAGGAGGCCGACTTTTTCACCGCGTTTGTTGAGGAAATCTACCGTTTCTTCGATAGCGTCCGTCAAGGAACCCATAGCGACAATCATGCGGTCTGCGTCGGGAGCGCCGTAGTATCTGAAGGGATGGTATTCCCGGCCCGTGAGAGCGGAAATTTTTTCCATGTAGTCTTCAACGATATCCGGCAGCGCTTCGTAATACTTGTTCTGTACTTCCTGCTGCTGGAAGTAGATATCCGAGTTCTGCAGCGTGCCTTTCGTCGTCGGATGATCCGGGTTGGTAGCGCGGTCGCGGAATTCTTTTACAGCGTCCATGTCGACTAATTTTGCCAAATCGTCGTAGTCGAAGGCTTCGATTTTTTGAATTTCATGAGACGTGCGGAAGCCGTCGAAGAAGTTGAGGAACGGAACGCGGCCTTTAATTGCCGATAAGTGAGCGACAGCCGACAAGTCCATAACTTCCTGAACGCTGCCTTCAGCCAGCATAGCGAAGCCGGTCTGGCGGCAGGCCATGACGTCGCGCTGGTCGCCGAAGATGCACAGCGTATTCGTGCCGAGCGCACGAGCTGCAACGTGGAAAACGCCCGGGAGCAATTCGCCGGCGATTTTGTACATATTCGGAATCATAAGGAGCAAGCCCTGAGAAGCCGTGTAGGTCGTCGTCAAAGCGCCTGCCTGCAAAGAGCCGTGAACAGCGCCGGCAGCGCCGCCTTCAGCCTGCATTTCCTGAACGCGGACAACTTGTCCGAACATGTTCTTAACGCCCTTAGTCGCCCATTCGTCCATTTTTTCCGCCATCGTGGAAGAAGGCGTAATAGGATAAATAGCGGCAACATCAGTAAACACGTAGGACACATAAGCGGCAGCGGTATTGCCGTCCATGGTCATCATTTTTTTTGCCATGAAAATCCCTCCAACTAATAAAAAATAGTCTTCAATGGCTTTATTATAACGCACAATTCTATATCTGTATAACAAATGAAATTAATCGCTTTAATCAATATTTTTGATTGTTAAGCCTGATGTAAGCCACTTTTCAATATTTTATAAAAATCATTGACGGAGAAAAGAAAATCTTGCATACTAGTCATATGAAGGAGAGATTATAAATTATGGAAATACGAAACTTAAATACCTTTCTTCAAGTCGTTTCTATAAAAAACTTCACGCAGGCGGCGAAAATCCTCGGCTATTCCCAGTCCAACGTCAGCGCGCAGATTCAGCAGTTGGAACGGGAGGTCGGCGCGCCCCTATTCAACCGCATCGGGCGCCAGGTCACGCTGACTCAGCACGGCGAGGAGCTGATTCCCTACGCCCAGAAAATCGTCGCGACGGCCCTGCTGATGGAAAATTTCCTGAAATCCAAGGAATCCCTCGGCGGCACCCTGCGCATCGGCATGGTAGAATCGCTGTACGAAATCCTGTTCGAATCATCCCTTCTCCGGTATCATCAGCACTTTCCCAACGTCAAAGTCGAGTTAGTCGTCGACGATACGGCGACCCTGAAAAATCGGATGCAGACCGGCGTTCTTGACTTCGCCTGCCTCATTGCCGAGCCCCTGCCGAAAACACAGTGGCACACGTGGTATTCCCGAAAGGAAGACATCGTCGTCATCGCCAATCCCGGCAATCACCTGTGCCGGCAGAACTCTCTGACCCTGAGCGATTTAAAAGACGAGGAGTTCATCTTGATGGAATTGACAGCTCCCTACATCGTCACCTTTCAGAGCGCCATGTCCGCCCAGAATATTACCCTTCGCCCATTCTTGACGCTGCAAAGCGCCAACACGGCAACGCGCCTCGTCAGCAAGGGCAATTTTTTATCGGTCCTGCCCCAGTACACCGTCGTGCAGGCAGCCAAGCAGGGCGACGTCGTCATCCTGCCGATCACCGACTATTGCGACAGTTCGTACGTCCAGACCGTACTCTACGTCAACAAAGTCATGACGCCGCAGATAGAAGGCTTCCTGCAGGAAATACAGGCGGTTATCGAGACGGAAACGTCCCGGCTCTAAGCATTCCGCCTTTTTATTACTACATACACGCTGATTAAGAAGGTGAATACGTTATGAAATTAATGGTATCAGGCATTGGCGGCGTTGGCGGCTACATTGCCGCCGTTCTCTGCCGCTATTATCCCGGCAGCGTCACGCTGATCGCCCGGGGCGAACGGAAGAAGGCCCTGGAACAGCGAGGATTAGTCGTCCACAGCGCCGTCTTAGGAGAACAAACCTATCATCCCGCCGTGACAGACTGCCCGGCCGACGTTGGCATTCAGGATGTAATTTTTGTCTGCGTAAAAACCTTTTCCCTGAACGAAGCCCTGGCCGCTCTTCGCCCCTGCGTCGACGAGCACACCGTAGTCGTCCCCGTCATGAACGGCATCGACCATGCCGACCGGACCCGGGCCGCCCTTCCTGCGGGCCGAGTCGTAAATTCGCTTATTTACATCACGTCATCCTACGACGGCGAATACGCCATCCGCCACGCCAGCCCCTACGCCCGCATGCACGCAGACAGCCCCGACCGCGATGCCGCAGCCCTGGTCTGCCGCTTGCTGCATCACGAACAGGCCATGGAATGTACGATTCCCCAGGATATGAAAAGCGAAGTATGGAAAAAATACATCATAAACTGCGCCTACAACACGATTACGGCCTATTACACCTGTACGACACGAGGACTGCTGGAGCATCCGGAACGGCTGGCAGAGTTTCGGGCCCTTCTCGACGAAGCCTATGCCGTAGCCATAGCCGATGGCGTACAGCTCCCATCCGGACTGACGGCAGAGATTTTCGAAGACATGATGCATTACCGCAACGCCGACGCGACGAGCTCCATGGCCCGAGACGCCATGGCTCATAAGCCGACGGAGCTTGAGACGTTCAGCGGCCATCTCGTCCGCCTGGCCGACCGGCTAGGCGTGCCGGCACCCGTGTCCAAACGGTTTTATCAAGAGCTGCTGAAACGGGAGGTAGGAAAATGAAACTGATGGTAACAGGCATCGGCGGCGTCGGCGGCTACGTCGCATCTGTATTATGCGCCGCCTACTCCGACGTCACGCTGATCGCCCGGGGACCGCGCAAAGAAGCGCTGCTGAAAAAGGGCCTCGTCCTCCACAGCGACGTATTCGGAGAGCATACGGCCTTTCCCGCCGTGACCGACGACCCGTCGACAGCTGGCATACAAGACATGATATTTGTCTGCGTAAAAAATTACTCCCTTGCCGACGCGCTGACGGCAATTCTTCCCTGTGTTGGCCGGCATACCGTCGTCGTCTTGATTTTAAACGGCGTCGACCATGGCGCCGCGGCGAAAAAGATCCTGCCGAAATGTCCCATCGTCGACACGACGATTTACATTACGTCAGCCTATGAAGCAGATTTTTCTATACGCCAATCGGGAACCTTCGCCCGTCTGTTCATCGGCTCCGACGATAAGGAAGCAGCGCAGCGCGCCTACGACGTGCTAAACTGCGAAGGCCTGACGTGCCGCCTCTCCGACGATATTACGGCGGAAATCTGGAACAAATACATTACGAACTGCGCCTACAATGTCATTACGTCCTATTACGAAGGGACGATCAGCTACGTCTTTTCCCAGCCCAAGGGTAAAGAGGAGTTCCGTACCCTCCTGGATGAGGCCTATGCCGTCGGCAAGGCATTGGGCATCGCCCTCTCGCCAACCCTTCCCGAGGAAATTTACGACCGCGTCATGCGCCAAAAGGATAAAGACGTCTCCAGCTCCCTGGCCCGCGATATCATGCAGGGCCGTCAAAGCGAGCTGGAAACCTTCAGCGGATACTTGGTAAAAACGGCTGACGAGCTGCATATTCCCGTTCCCTTCTCAGCCCATTGCTACCACACGATTTTGCAGCGCCTGCAGCATACGGCGACATAAGCATAATACCAAAGGCCCTCGTGCTCTATGGATAGATTTCATAGAACACGAGGGCCTTTTTCTTATAAAAAGACTCTTGCCAACCTGCCGGCCATAGCCACAACAAGTTGGCAAGAGCTTGTAAGCACTTAAAAGGTTGTTTTCGTTTACTACAGACCGGACATCCCGTCGGTGAAACATGTAAGCGGTGAATCATCGGCTTTGGATTCTATGTCCGGGTACTACCTTTGACAGCAGCTCGTCTTATTTTTTCATAACGCGAGCTTCGCCGTCGGTGACGACTTTGCCGTCCTGGTTGGTGACAGTCGTCTTGAAGATAATGCGGTGTTTTGCATCGTCTTTTTCCTTGCATTCTACCG
>USGG01000087.1 GCA_900554215.1 uncultured Megasphaera sp. | reverse complement strand
CTCCATGAAGGCGGCCATTTCGCCACGGCCGACCATAAGGGCCATTTCTATTACTATCCCTATACGCCGGTCCGCGAACGGGAAAACGCCGAATATCCCTTTTCGCTGGCTACGGTCCGCGAGGTAGGCCATTATTCGGTCCGCACCATGACCGGCAACTGCCGCGTCCTGGCAGGCCTTGCCGACGAGCCGGGCTACATCGCCATGAACACCGAGGACTGCCGGAACCTAGACATTACGGAAGGGGAACTGGTCAATGTCGTCTCGCCGCGTGGCCATACGATTACCCGCTGCCTGCCGACGGACCGCGTATCTCCCGGCTCGACGTACATGACCTACCAATGGTGGATCGGAGCCTGCAACGAGCTGACCACGTCGGTCCTCGACCCGAAAAGCCGCACGCCTGAATTCAAGTACTGCGCCTGCCGCATCGAAAAAATCCAAAACCAGAAAGGCGCCGAACTGTTCATCAAGCGGCGGTACGAAGAAATCCGCGCCCGCATGGGCGTATCCGTAAAAGGAGAAAACCATGTATAAACACGTCAAAGTCGACCCAGAGCTGTGCATTGGCTGCAATACCTGCATGGCCGCCTGTGTCGTCAGCCATACGGGCAAGCGCATCTTTTCCATGGAGCCGGACAGCTACGATTTTACGCCGCGCATCCGCATCATGCGCACCAGCGACGTCACCAAGCCCATACACTGCATGCAGTGCGGCAATCCGCAATGCATGGCGGCCTGCCCTTTCAACTGCATCTTTTTCGGCGAGCGTACCGTCGTCATCGACGAAGACGCCTGCCGGGGCTGCGGCAAATGCGCCCGTGCCTGCCCGTTCGGGGCCATTACGATGACCCGAATCGTCCACGGCAACACCCAGGGCCGGTCCTTCCGCCTGGTAGCCTTAAAATGCGACCTCTGCGCCAATACGATTCAGGGGACGCCGGCCTGTATCGACGCCTGCCCGACGGAATCGCTCTCCCTGTTTGAGCCGCCGCCTCCCCGCAAAAAGAAAAAGAATACCTGATATGTACGCGACAGGAGATTATCGTCATGAACGCTCTCACGCTGGCCGAAGCCGCCGCCCTCTGGCGCGGCGTATTGGCTCATACGACGCATACAATAGAATACGTCCCGCCCGATAAGGCCTGGGGCCGCATTGCCGCCGCCGATATCTGCGCAGCTCATCCCTATCCGCCCTATCGGAAATCGCCCTTCGACGGATACTCCCTCTGCCTGAACGGAAAAGAGCGGTCCTACGAGGTCGTCGCCACCATCGGCGCCGGCGAGCGCTATGACGATCCCGTCCTTCCCGGACAAGCCGTGCGCCTCATGACGGGCTGCGCCGTGCCGCGCAGCTGTCAGGCCGTCGTCATGCAGGAGGCCGTCCGCCGGCAGGGAAAGAGGATTGAATTGACGACCATTCCCCTGCCGGAAGACAATATCATTCCCATCGGCGAGGAATGCCTGTCCGGCGAGGTGCTTCTATCCCAGGGAACGTACCTGACAGGCGGAGCCGTATCGGTCGCCGTCGCCATGGGAAATACGGCGATTCCCGTGTACAAAGACGTCCGGGTGCTCCTCGTCACGTCGGGGCGGGAACTCGTCATGGCCGGCCAAGAGCGTCAGTACGGCCAGATATACAACTCCAACGCTTATCTGTTTCAGCAGCTGCTGCGCGACGAAGGAATTCGCAGCGTCGCCTTCTGCCACGTCAGCGACGCGCCGGAAAGGCTGGCGTCAGAAATAGAGCAGGTACGGGAGCTGGCTGCCGACGCCAACCTGATCCTGTCGACAGGCGGCGTTTCCGTCGGATTGTACGACACCATGCCGCAGCTCTTTCATCACCTGGGAGCCAGAGAACTATACCGGCGCATCGCCATGAGGCCCGGCTCGGCGTCGTACGGCGGCCTCATCGAACGGAAGGGCGGCAACGCCGTGCCTGTCCTGGGACTGTCGGGAAATCCTTCGGCGGCATTCAACGCCTTTCACCTCCTGGCCGTCCCGGTGCTGCGGCAGCTCCGCGGCGAAAAGTACGGCGATTTCCCCGTCGTCACCTGCCGGCTGAACGGAAATTTGACGAAGGAAAATCCCGTAGACCGATTCGTCCAGGGACGCCTTTCCGTTGCACAAGGCCGACCAGTATTCACGCCGAACCACGTCGTCACGTCCAGCGCGCTCCTGGGACTAAAGGCGGCAAACGCCTTGGCCCTGCGCCCCAAACACTCGCCGCCGCTGACCGAGGGGGAGGAAGTTCCCGTCCTGCTGCTGCGGCGAATATAAAGATACAAAATAAGACCTATGCATGCTGTCAAAGGCTGCATAGGTCTTTGTCATATGATTTGATAATCCGTTCTTCATGGGTGAAAAGGCGGAACGAATCGCTCCGCAAGGCGCAGACCAGCGTAAGGCCCAGCCGTTCCGCCGCTTCAATGCCGGCGCTCGTCGCCATGGCCCGCGAGGCGATGCACGATACGCCGAGGGAGCTGGCCTTTTCCGCCACCTGCTGCGGCACGCGGCCGCTGAATACCAAGACGGCCTGCGACGTGTCTATATTGCGGAGATATATTTCGCCGGCCAATCGGTCCAGCACGTTATACCGGCTTACGTCTTCTGCATAGGCCAGGACGACTCCATCCTGCACGAGAGCCCCTTCATGAACGCCGTGAGTCATATGATGAGCCGCCGATAATTCGTCCAGCAGCGTGCCGTACGAGCATAACTGCTCGACCGTAACAGTCATGGATTTCCGGCTGTTCGCCAAGGCCTGTTTGACGCCGACGACGGCAATGGATACGCCGCGAGTTTCATAGCAGGCACGAACGTCCTGACCGTCTTCTATCAGGCCCTGCTGCAGGCAATAGCCGACGGCCAATACGTCCAGCTCATGAGGCGACGACGTCATATGGCGTACACAATGGCCATTCAGCCACAGATCCCACGCGACTTCATCGGAAATCATAATGGATGCCGCCTCGATGCATCCCTTTCGATACAGCAGGCACGGATACTGTCGGCAAGATGAGGTTTGATTATAGCTCATATCCCGTCTCCTGACATTTCCGCCCTTCCAGCCACAGCAAGGCCGTCACGACGGCTCCGCCGATGCAGCGAGCCTTGTCGGAAATGGTAAAGCAATTTTTCATTTCTTCCTGCCGCGGGTCGATATCGGCGATTTTAAAGCCTTCGACGACAGGATAAGAATCCCGAATCAAACCGCGAACCAATCCCGTCAAAGAAGCCAGCACAGGTACTCCGTCGTCAGGCCCTGGAACATATCCCTCAGGCAGGGCCTCTTTTGTAATAACGCCCAGAGGCTGCCCTTTTTCAACTACGCTTCCGATGCGTACGAGACCGTAAAAGCGGCCTGCCGCTGGACTGTGGATCACTCGTTCTTTTCCATAGCCGCCGATCAGCCCTGGCACACCCGTGTTGGCTTTGGCTTGTCCTTCCAATATAATGCGCCCCAAATCGTGCCCTCTCATCGTCTCAATAACGGCGTCCACGTCGACGCCGGCCGTAAAGCCTGGCCCCAGGGCGACGACATGGCGCGCCATTTCTTTATTCGTACCAAGATTCCGCTTTGCTAAAATAGCATCGACAACGGCCCAGGGCTGCAGCTCCGCAATAGAGCGGCCCTTAGGGTCGATGATAACCGGGACCTCGCCCTTGTTCCAGGCCTTCTCGATGGCCTTGCCGCTGCGGCAAAGCCGGGCCGTAAGGTCTTCGACAGACGCCGTTTCATCATATACGGCTTCCGACAAGGCAACTTGCCGCCGAATCGCCGACGGGTCGGCCACTTCCAACACTAAGAGGGAAAATCCAGCCCGATGCAATGCCTGTATCGTTCCGGTCGCAATGTCGCCGCCGCCGCGGACAATAACGAGTTTATCTTTCATGGAGATACTATCCTTTCTCTTCTTTCTGTATAGGCGGTTAGATTCACAAGTAATTAAACTCATTGTATCATACATTTGCAAGGTGCAACATATGTCGGGAAAAGTCATCGTGTATTCTGAAAAAATACACACATGCCAAAAAAAACGCATACATGTTACATGCGTCGCCTGCTGCCAGTCGCCTCACCTATCTGTCGCTTTTATGCGTTGTGTCTATCTATTTAGTATATCCCCATCAGGACTTCGAATCGGCAGCTGTTGCCACATAGACCTATCAGTATTCCATCTCATTTTCCCTGATTCGAAGTAAGGGACTCACTACCGTTTGCGCGTCGCTGCGCTGCGCTCCTTCAAATGGGGTTCCCTGCTTATGCTGATCTTAAGGCAACTCTTTGACATCGGATGGGAAGCCGCTATATATAAAAGATATACGTCTCCTGCTGGCGGTCGTCTCACCTATCAGTCGGACCGGCACGCATGCATATGTTGCTGTCACATATCCCGTTCACGTCAGCGGTCCGACATAAGCGATTCGCACAGTTTTGCGCGTCGTGTCTATCTGTCGAGTGTATCTCCATCAGGGCTTCGAATCGGCAGGCTTTGCGGCATAAACCTATCAGCATTCTATCTTATGTGTCCCGATTCGAAGTAAGCGACTCACTACCGTTTGCGCGTCGCTTTGCTCCTTCAAACGGTGTTCCCTGCTTATGCTTATCCCAGGGCAAGCCCTGGGTAGATAGGAGGTCGTGGTATACAAAAAGAGAGCAGTGCATTGGCACTGCTCTCTTTTTGTAATCAGCGGCTTCCTATCCTCCCAGGGGGCCTCCCCCCAAGTACTTTCGGCGTTT
>USGG01000086.1 GCA_900554215.1 uncultured Megasphaera sp. | reverse complement strand
GAGATGCGGGCATCGAACTGGACGAAAACGGCCTCTGGGGAAGCAAGAATCTCCTTGCGAAGACCGTACAAGACTGCTATAATAGGAAACGGAATCATTGCAAATACTATATACAGTATAAGTAATAATAATACAATACCATATATAATATATGAGAATGCATAGGAGGGTGTTTCATGAACGAGCAGGAATGGCTGGGCGAACAGAATCAGCTGGGCATGGATATTTGGAAAAACAAGTACTGCAACAACGGCGAAACCTTTGAGCAGTGGATTGACCGCGTCAGCGGCCATGACGAAGACGTGGCGCAGCTGCTGAAGGAGCAGAAATTCCTCTTCGGCGGCCGCATTTTGGCCAACCGCGGATTGGAATACGAAGGCAAGAAAATCACCTTGTCGAACTGTTACGTCATGACGCCGCCGGAAGACAATATCGAAAGCATCTTCGACCGCGCCGGGAAGCTGGCCCGCACGTACAGCTACGGCGGCGGCTGCGGCATCGACATTTCCGGCCTCAGCCCCAAAGGCGCGCGTATCAACAACGCGGCGAAGGAAACGAGCGGCTCCATTTCCTTTATGACACTCTATTCCCTCGTGACGGAGCTTATCGGCCAGAACGGCCGCCGCGGCGCCCTCATGATTTCCATCGACTGCGCCCATCCCGACGTCCTGGAATTCATCAAGCTGAAAACCGATTTGAACAAGGTGACGAAGGCCAATATTTCTATCCGCCTGAGCGACGAATTCATGGAAGCCGTCAAGGCGCGGCAGCAGTTCCGCCTGCACTACACGCGGAAGGAAACGGGACAGGTCATCGAAAGCATGGTCAACGCCGCCGACATCTTCCGCCTCGTCGCCGAAACGAACTGGGACTATGCCGAACCGGGAGCCCTGTTCTGGGACCGCATCTGTCAGTGGAACCTCCTGGCCAATACGAAGGAATTTAAATTCGCCGGCGTCAATCCCTGTGCCGAAGAACCCTTGCCGGCCGGCGGCTCGTGCCTGTTGGGCAGCCTGAATCTGGCGAACTTCGTCCGCGATCCCTTTTCGGACAAGGCCCTCTTTGATTTCAACGAATTCCGCCGCTGCGTGACCATCGCCGTGCGGGCCCTGAACGACGTCCTCGACGAAGGCCTGCCCCTCCATCCGCTGCAGGAGCAGCAGGACAGCGTGCGCCAGTGGCGGCAGATCGGCCTGGGCATCATGGGCCTCGGCGACATGCTCATCAAGCTGGGCATTACTTACGGCAGCGACGAAGCCGTCGCACTGTGCGATGAAATCGGCTTTGCCATGACCGATACGGCCATCGCCGCCTCGGCCAACCTGGCCGGCGAACGGGGCGCCTTTGATATGTGCCACATTGACGAAATCATGGAAACGCCCTTCTTTAAAGCCAACACGACGAAAAAGACGGCGGCTCTGGTCAAGGAAAAGGGCCTGCGCAACTCCCAGCTCCTGACCATCGCCCCGACGGGCACCTTGTCGACCATGCTGGGCATTTCCGGCGGCATCGAGCCCATTTACGCCAACTTCTACGAACGGAAGACCGAGTCCCTCCACGGCACGGACGTCTACTATAAGGTCTATACGCCCATCGTCGAACGATACATGAAGGCTAACAACATAAAAGACGATTCGCAGCTGCCGGAATACTTCGTCACCGCCCTGACCCTGGACTACCACCAGCGCGTCGCCATGCAGGCCATATGGCAACGGCACATCGACGCCTCTATCAGCTCGACGGTCAACGTGCCCAACAGCTTCACCGTCGAAGATACGGAAAACCTCTACCTCCTGGCCTATGAAAAGGGCTGCAAGGGGCTGACGTTGTTCCGCGATGGCTGCAAGCGGGCCGGTATCCTGACGACCCACGTCGACAAGAAGGCCGCCCCCATCGCCGGCGCAGGCCTCGAACGGGGCGAAATCGTCAGCATCGACGACAACGTCATCGGCAAAAAACGCAAGCTCGTCACAGGCTGCGGCAGCCTGCATTGCCTGGCCTTCTTCGATCCCGAAACGGGAGCACTCCTGGAAACGTACCTGAGCAAGGGCTCTACAGGCGGCTGCAACAACTTCATGATCGGCCTGTCCCGCATGATTTCCATCAGCGCCCGCGCCGGCATCGACATCTACACCATCATCGACCAGCTCAACTCGACGGGAAACTGCCCGTCCTACTCGGTCCGCCGGGCGACGCGCGGCGATACGAGCAAGGGTTCGTGCTGCCCCATGGCCGTGGGCAATGCACTCCTCGATATGTACAATGAAGTGCAGGAGGACCTGCGCCAGTCGGCGGCTGTTACGAAAGGCGACGTACCGGTGAAAAAGGCGCCGGCTAAGCCCAAGGCCGACAAAAAAGTCACGGCTGAAAGCATTTTCTGCCCCCAGTGCGGCGAACCCTTAGTTTTTGAAGGGGGCTGCAATACCTGCAAAAACTGCGGCTGGAGCAAGTGCAATTAATAGGATAACGACAATACCGTAAGCAGGCTGTCTGTCGGAGACGGCCTGCTTTTTCTATGGGAACAGGCGGAACGATGCAGCTCCTGGGCTGTACTGTGACTTTGTCGGCATAGATTACGCCCATTACAAGCAGGATAGCTTCAGAGAAGACGGAAGCGTCTATTCCCTTAGCAGCGACGGGTTCAGCGACGACTATCTGGCCGGCGAAATCGGTGTCGATATGAAGCGGGAGCGAAAGGGTAAGACCTACGGTTTGACCGTAGCCTATCGGCGCGTCTTCGACGGCGACGTCCAGCATACAGGATATTCCTATGTCAGAGGAACGGGCTTGGGATTCGGCGTACAGTCTATGAACCGCAGCAAGGATCACATCGCAGCGTCGGCCTATGCGTCGGCTAAGCTGTCCGACCGTTGGGAAATCGGCGGAGCTGTAGAACAGGATTGGTCCCATACGAGCCGAGATATGGGGGCTTCCGTACAGTTTATGTACTCTTTCTAGCCGCAGAAGCTGGGAAGATGATGCGTAAACTATCTGGTGCGTAATGGGGCGAATTGTTGTGGGACATACGTCCTTTGACTCGAAGGCCGTTTAGTGCTTGAGAGTTACATGCTGCCGATGCAGCATGGCTGATTTGGGCTGCAATGAGCCTGCATATGCCAATGAAGCCCATTTTCATCTGCTGCGGCCACTCCAGCAAGGCTGTCGGAAAAATAGAGAATGCCTGGAAGGCAAAACAGGATAAAGAGCTGTAATGTAATGATAGAGGATATTACATTGCAGCTCTTTTGTATTTGTTTGGGGACGATGGAAAACGGTACTTTTTCCGTATATAAATTCTTTAATTTATACCTGTTCTTTCATGGGTAAAAATTGTGCTAATCATAGTCGATTGACTGACTTTTAAGAAATACGATATTTGTATAACCGCCGATTAAAGATAAGCATTAGACATACCTGCGATATGAGATATACTTAAGTTGTTCTTCATGAAGAAATTAAAAATTTTTAAAATATATTAAATATGCAAAAATATAATTATTTCCTGCATAGTAAAAGAAAAGACATGCAGAGAGGAATACATGTATGAAAAAAGCATTTTGGATTGCTGCAGCGGCAATAGCAGCCTGTATCGGATTTGCCTTTTGGCAGTACCCAAAGGCAGATACCTATGTAGGTCCGGTGCCGTCTGACCGCATTTTAATTGCCTATTACTCACAGAGCGGACATACTGAGGCTGTGGCGAAATCTGTACAAGAAAAAACGGGGGGCCGCTTGTACCGCATTCGAACGAATATACAATATCCCCGCAGCGCACCGGCTATGCAGTCTCAGGTTAAGGCGGAGTACAATGAACGGCTGCGGCCGCCTTTATCCGAGGCTATGCCTGACATGGGCCAGTACGACGTCGTTTTTCTAGGATTTCCCAACTGGTACAACGCGCCCCCTGCTGCAGTGCTTACCTTTTTAGAGCAGGCGTCGTGGCAAGGAAAGGTCATCGTGCCGTTTGTGACCTACGGGCTGAGCGGCTGGGGAAGCAGTTTGGAAGATATTCGCGCCGCCGCTCCGGACGCTTCTTTAGCCGAAGGGCTGGCTGTCCACGCATCGCAGGCTCATGCGTCCCCGCAGCGCGTCGATACGTGGCTGACGCAGCTCGGTTTAACGCTTGGTATGTGGGGCAGAAAGCATCAGCAATACCTGAAAGAGCATCGTCCTATGCTCTATTCCGACCTTGTTCTCAGCGGAAAGTCGTACAGCTATCTGGCTGACATTGATACTCAGGCACGAAACAAACTCCACCTGCTCGTAACACAGCTGGCGGAGAAAGAGGGTATCAATGAGCAGCTGAAAGCGCAGGATCAGATGGCATGGGTCGGAGCCATGAACAACATCCACAATCGTGCAGAGAAAATCATCCTCCAAGAGTTGATCTATGGGGAGAATGCCGTATGTGAGACTTCTGGAAGAATTTTGGTATGGCAACATCGAACCGACCGAATACGACACAAACGTCTGCAAGGAATACAGGGAAGTGCTTCGCATGATTACTCGAAATGAAGAAAAGCTTCAGGCTACCATGACAGATGAGCAGAAGGAGCTGTTCTCTCGATATACGGACGCTGTTCGTGAGTATCAGACCATGGCAGAATGCCTGCTGTTCCAAAATAGCTTTAAGCTGGGTGCCAGGATGATGTTAGAGGTTATGGACGAATAACAATATCGAAAATCAGCCGAGCAGTGATGTGACCCCAAAAAGTTAGACCTTAGTAACGAGGTAGTTTTTGCTATCTCGT
>USGG01000085.1 GCA_900554215.1 uncultured Megasphaera sp. | reverse complement strand
ATAGCCCATAGCGATGGCAATATACGTATTGGTAAAGGGATTGGGAGCGCGCAGCTCGAAGCGCGTAGCTTTCGGGCTTTCGCTGTTGCGGATCAAGCCGATCAGGACGGAACGGTTACGTGTCGGAACATCCGGCGTTTCGCCGCCCAAGGATGTTACGATGCAGACCGGCGCTTCAAAGCCTGGTTTCAAGCGGTTCAGCGAGTCCGTCGTAGCCGAAACGAAGGGATTCATGACTTCGTAATGTTTCAGCATGCCCATGATAGCGCCGTAGCCGAGGGACGACATAAATTCCGTATTCATGTCATCGGGATTGAACAGATTGACGAATTTGCCATCCTTCAAGATAGCGCCCAATCCAAAGTGGGTGTGTTCACCGGAACCGGCAACGCCCTGAATCGGTTTGGCCTGGAAGGTAACTTCAAGACCGTTTTCGCGGAATACTTCACGGACGATGATGCGAGCCTGGATTTCGTTGTCTGCCGTCTGTACGGGATCGCTGGTAAATGCCCAGTCGACTTCGATCTGTTCCAATACGAAAATCAATTTGCCCGAATCGTCGATCTGAGCCTTGATGCCGCCGACTTCCTTATGGCCCATTTCAGGATTGAGGCCGTATTTTTCAAGACGTTCAACAGTCTGTTCCAAGGCCGTGCGGACGACGCCGTGCGTGCGCTGCCAGTACTGTTCCTGCAATTTCTGAGAAGCCGAAAGGAGGCGCGTTTCTACGTCCTGGCTCGGCGTCTTGACCCAGAATTCCAATTCCGTCGCCGTCGTGAATACGATTTTTTCGATGTCGTCAGGGTTGACGGATAAGCCTTTAACACCGTACTTCTTAATCAACGCCAGCAACTGTTCGCCGACGTAATCTACCGTATTGCGGAGAATAGAACGGGAATCGATGTAGCCCGTCGCATGGCGCAGGAAGCTGGGAATACGCAGCGTGCCTACGGGACGGCCCGTCGCCGGGTCAATATTGGCGTCGTTGTAGTCGACAAACCAATTGACGTTCGGGTCGGCCTTGATGTCGACGCGGGCATTGGATAAGGTAGCGATGCCCGGCAGTACGACGGACGAGCCGTCAGTCTGGAATGCCGTGCCATTGAAGAAGCTTTCGTATTCATCAAAAAATACGGAAATAGGAATCTTTTCATCCGTATCGTTACCTGCCAGGTCGATGCCGACGAGAGATACGAACTTAATTTCCGGGTGCTGTTCCAATAAGGCCAACACGCCTTCCTTACCATACTGCCCTGCCGGAATTACGTATACCAAATCATCTTTTACCATAGGTACATCCTCCTTTTAATACAAAAAGACTCCGCCCCTGCTATCTTTTCAGATATAGGTTCGAAGTCTTCTTTGACTTTGCATGCATGATTTTGTTGTCGTAAATCATGTTAAAATAATACAATCAATTAGTTTATTTGTCAATATATTTTTATGATAAAAACTAATTATGTTGTAAAATTTCTTTGACAATAGCCGAAACAACTTTTCCGTCGGCCTTGCCCTTTACATGCGGCATAACCGCCTTCATGACGTCGCCCATCTTCATGCCGTCGTTTCCGGCAACGATGTCCGTCACGATCTTCCGGATTTCATCTTCCGAAAGCTGCTTGGGCATATACTTTTCCAGGACGGCCATTTCTGCCTTTACCTGTTCTACCAGATCGGCACGGCCGGCCTTTTCAAAATCTGCCAACGATTCTTTACGCTGTTTCATTTCTTTCGCAATGACTGCTCCGACGCCGGCGTCGTCTAATTCACATTTACCGTCGATTTCCGTATTGCGGATAGCCGAGCGGACCATGCGGATCACCGATAATGCCGTCTTTCCTGCTTCCTTTGCTTTCATTGCGTCTTTCATGTCCTGAAGCAGTTGTTCCTTTAGAGACATGGTATCACCCTTCTTACTGCTGACGATTATGCTCTGTATTTCCGTTTACGTGCTGCTTCGGATTTTTTCTTTCTCCGTACACTCGGTTTTTCATAGTGTTCACGTTTCCGTACTTCGGAGAGAACACCTGCCTTTTGGCAAGAACGCTTGAAGCGGCGAAGTGCGCTGTCCAACGTTTCGTTTTTACCTACTTTGATTTCTGCCATCTATTATCCCTCCCTCCAAATTATGTTAGGGAGTGCTTTTATTGCACACAATGAAATTATACTCAAAAAGAGAGCTTTTGTCAAATGGGACTGCCTGAAGGCTATCGTGCAGTTCTATAGACGGCTAAGCAAGCGTCCATCAGACATTGCGCCCTATTGTTATCCCCTGTCGTCAGGAACATCCTACGCAGGAAATAACATAAATCTGTCAAATATGCTCTATATTGCAGTAAAAATATCGTAATATTCAGCCTACTCGCGAATAAACTGGCTGAACACGTAATTCCCATAATCCCGTCCCAAGGCAGTCATGCGGCAGCCAACCGGCGTTTTTTCCAACAATTTCTGCGCCAGAAGGCGATGCAGCGCGTCGGCAAACTCGTCTTCTATAGAACACCCGAAACGCCGCTGAAAATCAGCGTAGTCAATGCCTTTGCGCATGCGCAGGGCTAAAAAACAATAGTCCTCGACAGCCCGGCTCCGGTCAATGGCAATACGTTCCGCAGCCGTGTCTTCCCTGCCGGCCCTGCGGATGTACAGGGGAATATTGGCAATATTGGCCCAGCGTTCGTCGTGATAAAAGGAGTGGGCCGACGGCCCGAAGCCGACATACGGATCGTACTGCCAATACTTGCAGTTATGTCGGGACAGACGGCCGTCCTTGGCATAGCTGGAAATTTCATAGTGAGAAAAGCCTAACCGGTGCATAGCCCGATGAACAGCCTGCCCCATTTGCGCTGTCTCCTCGTCGTTCGGAAGAAGGCAGCGGCCATTGCGCAAGTCATCCCACAAGGGCGTATGCTCTTCTACGATAAGACTGTATATGGATGCGTGGCACACGGGCAAGGACGCCAGCTCTTCCATATCGGCGCAGACCATCTCTTCCGTCTGCCCCGGCAGGCCGTACATGAGGTCGATGGAAATATTGCTGACGCCGCCGTCCCAGACGGCCTGCACAGCTCGTTTCCCCTCGTCTGCCGTGTGGACCCGTCCGAGAAAACGCAGCATGCCGTCGTCGAAGGACTGTATGCCGAGGCTCACGCGGTTGACGCCAAGAGCCGCCAGCTCGCGGATGTATTGACGGCTCACGCTGTCCGGATTCGCCTCCAGCGTAATTTCCGCATCATCGGCAATGTCAAAACGCGCCTCGAGACATTTCATGATGGAGCCGATCTGACCAGCCCGCAGCAGCGACGGCGTGCCGCCGCCGAAATAAACAGTATCAGCCTGCTCCCTGCGGGGAAACAGGCTGATTTCGCGGCATACGGCGTCGACGTAGGCGTCGATATATGATTCGACGCCGCTGTACGACGGAAAGTCGCAGTACCGGCATTTTTTGACGCAAAACGGAACATGCACGTACAGGCCGATCATTTGTCGTCTACCTGCAGGACGGCCATGAAGGCTTCCTGAGGAATTTCGACGGTACCGAACTGCTTCATGCGCTTTTTCCCTTCTTTCTGCTTTTCCAGCAGCTTGCGCTTACGCGTAATATCGCCGCCGTAGCACTTGGCCAATACGTCCTTGCGCAGGGCCGCGACGTTTTCCCGGGCAATAATCTTGTTGCCCAGCGCGGCCTGGATGGGAATCTGGAACAGCTGGCGCGGAATGAGGCTGCGCAGCTTTTCGACAAGAGCCCGTCCGCGGCGGGCGGCGAATTCGCGGTGTACAATAACGCTCAGGGCGTCGACGACTTCGCCGTTGATGAGGATATCCATCTTCACCATAGGCGAGGACTGATAGCCGTTTAGCTCGTAATCCAGAGACGCATACCCTCTCGTCGCCGATTTCAAAACGTCGAAATAGTCGTATAATATTTCACACAGCGGAAGATTATATACAAGGGAAACTCTCGTTTCATCGAGATAATCCATTGTCTCATACTGGCCGCGGCGGTTTTGGGAAATTTCCATGACCGTGCCGACCATTTCCTTCGGAATAATAATCGTCGTCTTGACGAAGGGTTCTTCGATATGATCAATTTTCGTCATATCCGGCATGAGAGCCGGGTTGTCTACCTCAACCATCGTGCCGTCCGTGCAGTATACGTGATAAATAACAGACGGAGCCGTCGTAATCAGCGTCAGGCCGTATTCCCGCTCCAATCGCTCGCGGACGACGTCCATGTGCAGCAGGCCCAGGAAGCCGCAGCGGAAGCCAAAGCCCAAAGCTGTCGATGTTTCCGGCTCAAATAGCAGGGCCGCATCGTTGAGGTGGAGCTTTTCCAGGGCGTCGCGCAGGTTATCGTAATCGTTTGTTTCAACAGGATACAAGCCGCAGTATACCATCGGCACGGCCTTGCGGTAGCCTGGCAGAGCTTCCGACGCCGGATGATCAGCCAGCGTCACCGTATCGCCGACGCGGCAGTCGCGGACGTTCTTCATGCTGGCGGCCAAGTAGCCTACGCTTCCGCATTCCAGCGACGGCACGGGATACATCTGCGGCAGGAAGACACCCGTTTCGATGACTTCAAATTCCTTGCCCGAAGCCATCATACGGATGCGGTCGCCTGGTTTGACGCTGCCTTCCATGATGCGGATATTGGCGATAGCCCCTTTGTACGGGTCGAAATGGGAGTCGAAAATAAGAGCCCGCAGCGGCTTGTCGGGAGCGTCGGCCGGCTCGGGAACATGCTTTACGATCGCTTCGAGTACGTCGTCTATGCCGACGCCGGTCTTTGCGCTGACCAGTATAGCTTCCGACGCATCCAGGCCGATAAGGTCTTCAATTTCCTTGCGCACCCGGTCGGGGTCGGCGCTGGGCAAGTCAATTTTATTGATGATAGGAATGATTTCTAAATCATGTTCCAAGGCCAAATACACGTTTGCCAATGTCTGCGCTTCTACGCCCTGCGTCGCGTCGACGATGAGCAGAGCCCCTTCGCAGGCCGCCAGACTGCGGGATACTTCGTAGTTAAAGTCGACATGACCCGGCGTGTCGATTAAGTTCAGCGTGTACTGATGACCGTCCTTCGCATCGTACATGAGACGCGCCGACTGGGCTTTGATGGTAATACCTCGTTCACGTTCCAAATCCATCGTATCGAGCAGCTGATCTTCCATTTCACGCAGGGAGATCGCCTGTGTCTTTTCCAAAATTCGGT
>USGG01000084.1 GCA_900554215.1 uncultured Megasphaera sp. | reverse complement strand
TAAAAATTCGACGAAGATGTTTCACGTCGTCAACGGCGGCGGCCATTTCTGCTCGCCGGAAGACTATATCCGCGAATACGTGTCGGATAACATGGGGAGGGACGGAAATGTTTGAGTATGCCTTTATGCAGAACGCCTTTATCGTGGCTGTGCTGATTTCCATCGTATGCCCTCTCATCGGCATATTCCTCGTGCTGCGCCGCTATTCCATGATCGGCGACGCCTTATCCCATGCGTCTCTGGCCGGCGTGGCCATCGGCCTTTTGCTGGACGCCAATCCCATCCTCAGCGCCTTCGGCCTTACGTCGGTTTTCGGCATTCTCATCGAAGTGCTGCGCCAGCGGTTTCGTCAGTATGCCGAGCTGATACTGGTGATTATCCTGTCCTTATCCGTCGGCATCGCCATTACGATTATCAGCTCCGGCATGGTGCATACCAACGTAGAGTCCTTTTTATTCGGCAGCATCCTGACGGTGACGCGGGAAGACGTATGGTCGGTCCTGCTGCTCAGCATCGTGTCGATTTTGACGATTATCAAGCTGTACCCCCAGCTGGTCATGCTGACCTTTGACGAAGACGGGGCGAAGATCGCCGGCGTGAAAAGCCGCCTGATCAACTACGTCTTCGCCGTCCTCGTCGCGGCGACGATTTCCGTGTCTATCCGCATCGTCGGCATCCTGGTCATCAGCTCGCTCATCGCCCTGCCGGTAGCCACGGCGCTGCAGCTGCGGAAGGGATTTCGCCGGACTATGGAATGGTCCGTCCTGTTCAGCTTTTTAGATATTATTCTGGGCCTGGGCATCGCCTACGGAATCGACGCTGCGCCGGGCGGTGTAACGGCGATTGTTTCTGTCCTCATGCTGCTGGCCGTCATTGCGTATAAAGAAACAGCACAGGCCGGGCGCCCGTAAGGAGGGATAGCTATGGATGACAGAATAAATGGCGAGGCTCATGAAGAATGCCTCCACCGCTGCGGATTAAAGAGCACGAGAACCCGCAAGCTGGTCCTGGACGCGCTGTACCGGCACGGCGGCGTATTGACGGCAGAAGATATTTATCAGGAGCTCATTGGCCAAGGGCAGGGCATCAACTTTTCCACAGTGTACCGTATACTGGAAATGTTTACGGCCAAGGAGCTGACGGAAAAGCATTATCTGCCTGATTCACGAAAATACGGCTTTTCCCTGCGGGCGATGGGCCATCGGCACCGTTTGATTTGCCTGAAGTGCCGCCGCATCGTAGAAATCGACCACTGTCCCTTGGCAGGATTTGAAGCGGAATTAGCTGAGAAGACACGGTTCGATATTGTCGGACACAATCTGGAATGGTACGGGTATTGCCCGGAATGCCGCGGCCTTGCGTCTCACGGCAGAGACAAACGATGAAGGCGGCGAAGGAGGAATAGACATGGCCTTATGCGAAGAACGGCTGGAGAATTATATAAGGACGCATTGGCGGGACAAGGCCGCCGTGTCCGTGTACTGCCGCCCTCTGGACGGCGGCGAAGACTTTTTCTATTGCGACCGTGTCATGCCGTCGGCCAGCTTGATTAAGGTACCCATCATGGCCTGCGTCTTTCGTAAGGAAAAAGAGGGACAGTTGTCCTTTGACACGACCTATCCCGTTTATGGCAGCGTTGAAGGCGGCTCCTTTTACGCCATGCCGGAGGGTACGGAAGTATCTCTTCGGACGCTGGTGTTTCACATGATCGTCGAAAGCGACAACACGTGTACGAATATGCTCATCGATTTGCTGGGCTTCGACGCCGTCAACGAGGAAATCCAGCGGCAGGGCATGGAGCATACGCAGCTGCGGCGCGAGATGATGGACTTTGAGGCAGTGCGTCAGGGAAAAGAAAACGTGACGTCTCCCGGTGACATGGGGCGCTTGTTTCTGCGTCTGGCCTCGGGGACTTGCGTTGACGGGCGGCGCGACGAGGCGATGCGGGCTATCCTGGCTCAGCAGGAGGATAACTGCATTTTGCCGGCGCAGATTCCCAATACCGTGGCGGTAGAGCATAAGACGGGCGAGCTGGACGGCATCTATCACGACTGCGGCCTCGTCTGGAAGCAGGGAAGACCGTACGTGTGCTGCCTCATGGCCGACGGGATAGTCCATGAAGCCCAGGCCATTTACGATATGTCGTATCTGGCGCGCTTCCTATATGATGAAATATAAAAACTGCAGCAGTGCCGATACATAAGGCATTGCTGCAGTTTTTTGATAGTAGGGAATTAGCGGACGTAGGTTACGAAATCGGCCTTGCGCGGTTTTGCTGCCGGTACGGGGCCGTCGGCGTAGCCGAGGATGCAGTGGCCGACGCCTACGAGGTGTTCCGGCAGGTTCCACTGGCGGAGCAGCTCTTTGCCTTCGGCCGATTCGAATTCTTCCTTGGCCCGGTTGATCCAGCACGAGCCGATGCCTAAGGAGGCGGCGGCGTTCATGAGGTTGCCCATGACCAAGCAGCCGTCGGACCAGGCGTTAGCCGATTTTTCCATGTCGGCCAATACGATGACGATGGTCGGCGCGCCGTACATGGGGTCGCTGTCCGTGCCCATGATCTTAGCGTTCATGGCGGTCAGCTTGGCGATGGTGTCCTTATCCTGTACGACGACCATCGTGATGGGCTGGATGCCCATGCCGCTGGCGGCGTACATGCCCGCTTCCAGGATTTGCTGCAAATCGCTTTCGGGAATTTGTTCCGCTTTGTATTTGCGGATGCTGCGGCGGGAAATTAACGTTTGTATCGTTTCGTTCATGCGTATCGCTCCTTTTTATATAGAAATATAACTATCTCATCTTTTTGTATTATACCACACCTGCTTTTAAAATATGAAAAGGGCGGGCTGGGCCGGAGCCATCTTTTTTCTTGCTATTTGCAGGATAAAATGCTATTATCTTATTTATAAGAAAACTCAAAAGGTTTTTTCAGTTTTCTAACAATTTTTTAACAATTCTCGTTTCTCGTTTTACAGCGGCCCATTATTGATGGTATAGTAAAATAGACGGAGAAATCGATGCCGGAGAGGAGTGGTTGTCGGTGCAGGAGGCATTGGAGAGAGTAGGGCGCTTTACCCTTCATATCTTTGAACAGGTCGGCGTCTTAGCCATTTTATTTATCCAAACCCTGAGACAGCTTCCCAAAATTCAGCGCGGCCTGACGGTCGCGCAGATGGCTCATCTGGGGGTTAATTCCCTTCCCATCGTAAGCCTGACCCTTCTCTTTGCCGGCATGGTCATGACGCTGCAGATCGTGGATATCCTGCTGCGGTACGGCGCCCAGTCTACCTTGGGCGGCGTTATGTCTATTGCCATGGGTCGCGAGCTGGGGCCGATTCTGACTGGCGTCGTCGTTGCCGGCCGCGTAGGCGCGGCCATGACGGCCGAGCTGGGCACGATGAAGGTTACGGAGCAAATCGACGCCCTGCGCTGCATGGCCGTCAATCCGATTGCCTATCTCGTCGTACCCCGTTTTGTCGCCTGTGTTATCATGGTGCCGATCCTGTCGTTTTACGGGTACGTCATCGGTACGGCCGGAGGCTATGCCGTAGCGACCTTTGGCGCCGGCCTGACTCATTTTACGTATATGAATTCCGTCGAGCTGTTTACCGAGGTAGGAGACATCGTATACGGCCTGATTAAGGCCATGTTTTTCGGCGGCATTATCGCCCTGATCGCCTGCTATGAAGGCATGCATGCCAAGAGCGGCGCAGAGGGCGTAGGCCAGGCGACGACAAAGTCTGTCGTCACGTCTATTATTTTTATCTTTATATGCAATTATCTATTGTCTGTCATTTTGTATTAGGAGAGCCTATGATTCGTTTGCGCGATGTAACCGTAGCCTATGGAAGCCAGGTTGTACTGGACGGCGTCGACCTCGACATCTACGACGGGGAGACGCTGGCTATTTTAGGCGCCAGCGGTTCGGGGAAAAGTACGATCCTGCGGCTGATCATCGGCCTGCAGAAGCCGACAAAGGGCCGCATTTTTGTGGACGGCGCGGACATTACGCCGTACGACGAAGAGCAGCTCAATGAAATGCGCCGGAATATGGGCATGGTGTTTCAATACTCGGCGTTGTTCGACTCTATGCCCGTAGGGGAGAATGTGGCTTTCGGCCCGCGGCAGCGTACGCGCTGCAGCGAGGAGGAAATACAGGCAATCGTCAGGGAAAAGCTCAGCCTCGTCGGATTGGAGGGCATTGAGGACATGATGCCCAACGATTTGTCCGGCGGCATGAAAAAGCGCGTCAGCCTGGCCAGGGCAATCGCCCTGGACCCTAAGACTATTTTATACGATGAACCGACGGCCGGACTGGATCCGCTGCGGAGCATGGACATAAACCGGCTCATCGTCAGCATGCAGCGGCATCTCAATGCGACGTCGATTCTTGTCACGCACGATATGCGGTCGGCCTTTTATGCCGCAGACAGGATAGCCTTCCTGCAGGGCGGCAAGTTCAGGCTGATTGCGCCGAAGGAAGAGTTTAAACATACAGAAGATCGGGAAGTACTGCAGTTTATTTACGGCGGCGAGCTGCCCGAGGAAAGGGAGACGATGCTATGAGATGGAGTGCGGAAGCCAAGGTTGGCCTCGTAACCATTGTCGGCGTCTTGGTATTTACATATGTCATCATCACCTTGGCTCATGCCGAGATATTCGGCAATCCCGGCTTTGAGGTCCACACCGTATTTCATGACGCCAACGGACTGCAGCAGGGGAATTCCGTACGCTACGTAGGCGTCCATGTCGGCAAAGTGGAAAAGGTTACGCCCCTTCGGAACGGCGTGGATATCGTGTTGCGGATTGACGAAGGGACGGAAATCCCCAAGGATTCGCGGGTGGCGATTACGACGGACGGCCTGCTGGGCGAAAAAATCGTAGCGATTACGCCGGGCAATGATAAAAATAATATCCTGGCCGACGGCGATACCCTGAACAGCAACCAGGGCAAAACCATGGACGACATGATGAACAGCGCCGGCACGCTGATTAACGGCGCCAACGATATGATAAAAAATATCAACGCTATCCTCGGCGACGCCAAGACCCAGGCGGCCATGCGCGGCTCTATTCAAAATGTGGAAGCCATTACGGGACAGACCAGCGCCATGATGGAGGCCAACGCCGCGAATATTCAGCAGATTACGGCCAATATGGCAGCTATGACGGCGCAGATGAACGCGTCGCTGCAGCAGCTGGACGGAGACGGGGCTACGTCGGCCAACGTCCGGGAAATGGCTGCCAATATGAAAAATATTACGGAAAGAAAGTAACAAATTATACAGCAGGAGGAAAAACATATAGAATATTCTATATAGATACAGAAGGAAAATTTGGAGATAAAAATACAGTATATTTAAAAGCAGACTGGACAGCAAATGATACATATTTAACAACATATACACCAAGTGGAACAGATTTAGAAACGTATAAAAAGTTAAATCCA
>USGG01000083.1 GCA_900554215.1 uncultured Megasphaera sp. | reverse complement strand
TGATTTCATTATACCAAAGAAGTTCCTTCTCTTTTTATATGTTCTTCACTTTTGTGCAGTAAAGTTTTCCCACAATTATTTTACACTAACTTTCTTACATACAGTAAAAATCTTAAAATATAGAATATACTGTAAAAAAACACCGCTGCAATTGAAAACATATATGTTTTCAATTGCAGCGGTGTTTCTATATATCACAGTGTTACACATTCAGCTCCGCTATGGAATACAGGCAGGCGTATCCTGCCAAGGTCACGCGGTCGCCGTCGAGTCTGCAGTACAGCTCGCCGCCCCGTTTCGACGCTTGGTAAGCCTTGATCTGTTTTTTTCCCAGCGCTTTAGACCAGATAGGCACGATGTGGCAATGGCCGGAGCCGCAGACCGGGTCCTCGGCAACGTTAAGCTTCGGCGCAAAGCTGCGGCTCACGCAGTCGTAGTCCGTCCCCTGAGCCGTAATATGCAGCAGCAGTCCGTCTAAGGATTTCATCCCTTCCATGTCAGGCTTCGCCTGCCGCACGTCGTCTTCCGCCGGCATGACGCAGACCAAGTCCCGGCCCATATACGCCGCCGCAGGCCGCGCGCCGATGACCGCTGCCATAGTATCCGTTACTGGCACTTCCTTCATCTCGTAGGCCGGAAAATCCATGGACAGCCGTTCGCCATCCTGCGAGACGACCAATTCGCCGCTCAGCGTCTGAAAGCGGAATACCTGTTCTTGCGGCGCTATGAAATGAGCCAGCACGTAGGCCGTCGCCAGCGTAGCATGGCCGCACAGGTCGATTTCGCCGCCCGGCGTAAACCAGCGCAGGCGGTAGGCATCGCCTTCTTTGACCGTAAAGGCCGTCTCGGACAGGTTGTTTTCCATGGCAATGCGCTGCATGAGTTCGTCCGATATCCACGAATCCATGACGCAGACTGCCGCCGGATTTCCCTTAAACACCTCTTTCGTAAAGGCGTCGACAACATAACATTTCATCATATAGCCCTCCTTTGCATGCTCTGTACTGTCTTTACAGATTCATCATAGTATAGGAGAAATTTCCATACAATGAGAAAATTGTATGGCATACAATTACGGGTGCCAATCATCCAATATGGATTTCAGCCGCCTCAGCCCCTCGGCCAGTTCGTCGTCATCAGCCGGAGCAGTCACAGCCAGGCGCAGGCCGTGCTGCCGGCTTGCAGGACCGACGGCAAAGTGGGCGTCGCCATATACGGCTACGCCCCGCCGTCTCGCCTCGGCTTCCGCCTGCGTCCCCGTCAGCCCTTCCGGCAAGACCAGCCAGCGGCTCAGGCATTCCGAACTGCCTAAGAGCGTATATCCCTTCAGGATTTCCTCAGCAATGGCGTTTCTCCGAGCCGCCCCTTCCCGCCGGGCCGCAATCAGCGCCTCCGCCGCGCCGGACACGAGAAGACGGGCCGTCAGCTCCGCCAGCAGTTCCGACTGCGATAGGTGCAGGCTCTGCACGATGCCCTGCAGCGCATCAGTATAGGCCGGGGGAGAAAGGATATAGGCCATGCGCAGCGTCGGCAGCAGCACCTTCGACAGGCTGAGGATAAAAAAGGTTCTCTCCGGCGCCAGGGACTGAATCGTCGGCAGCGGGTCTGCGGCCATGAGCCGGGCTACGCCGTCTTCGATGATGAACAGCCCTTCGTCTTCGGCGGCCTGGGCTATCGTGCGGCGCCCCTGTTCGCTCATGATGTGAGCCGTCGGATTCTGAAAATCCGGCACGACGTACAGCCCCTTGATTTGATGGTTCTGCACGGCATAGCGAATGCCGTCGGCGCTCATTTCGCCCTGCTCCTGCGCGACGGGAACCAGCCGCACGCCCAGCAGCCTGGCGGCCTGCTTGAGGCCGGAATACACGAGGGGGTCTACGCCCAGCCGGTCTCCGGGACGGCACAGGGCCAGCAGGGAGGCAACAATGGCGTTTTGCCCGCCGTTCGCCGCCACGGCTCCTTCTTTTCCCACTGCGCCGGCGCGGCGCAGCAAGTCCAAGGCAGCCAGTCTGCGCCACGCCGCCCTGCCGCTGCCGTATTGAAAGAACGCTGGGGCCTTCTCCTCCGCCAGCATAGATTGCAGCGACGCGACGACGCCGTCGACGGCGATCGTCTCCGGCATCATCGAGGCCAGCTCAACCAAGGGCTCCGTCCCGTCGGGGGCGAGGGACAAATTCGTCATGGCGTCGTAAGCTACAAAGGTTCCGCTGCCGGTCACGCTGGTCAGCAGGCCCTTATCCGAACAGATGCGGAAGGCCTGCGACACGGTGCTGACGTTGATATCCAAAAAATCGGCCAGCTCCCGCTGCGGCGGCAGCTTCGTCCCCGGCAGCAGCGCGCCGGAGCGGATGTCGTCTTCCAGACGCTTCGCCAGCGATTGGTACAGGGGCCGTTCCTTATTCCATGCCGGCTTCCAGGACATGGGATAGGTTTCAAAGGAATTGACAGGCATAAGTGACTCCTTTCTGCCGCGCTTATTTCGCCAGCATCATCTTCGCCGAGCTTTCGGCGGCGACAGAGCCGTCTTCGTGGACGACGCGCCCTTCGGCCGTGACCAGCCGGCCCCGGTGCGACGTAATCCATCCTTCTACCTTGACCGTTTCGCCGATGCGTACGGCACTGCGGAAGCGGATTTCCAGCTTTGCCGTATAAGCAGGCCTGCCGGCCTTGCGGAATACGCAGTCTCCCATGACCTCGTCCAGCAGGGTGCTCGTCAGCCCGCCGTGCATGCGGTCGCCGTAGCTTTCATGCTCTTTCTTCGGCGTAAAGTAGGCCGTCCACACGCCGTCTATCTCTTTCATATCTAATTTTAACCCAATAGGATTCTCTTTTCCGCAGCCAAAGCACCAGCTTGTGTCGACGGCTGTCGTTTCCTGTGTCATGCAAATTCCTCCTTCCAGCGCAGATACTGCGCTTTACTTTATTATATACTCTCGCGGCACAGATAGCTATCAGCCATCCTTTCTCTTGTTTAATATTGAAAAAATATATCATTTATATATTGACATTTACTTTCATTATTGGTATGATATAGTCATCAAATGACGAAACGGAGGATGCGCATGAATATCGATGCTATATTAGTCAATCACTGTTCGCCTACCTTAGCGGGATTAAAGATGGGCTCGCTTCTCTGCCTCCCCCGCTTGGAATCTCGAACAGATTACGAAAAATTAATTGATAAATACAATCATATGTATAACCAAAAAGGTCTTCACTTCCGCATATTGTACGCCTGTCCCAAACGCACCCTGTTATATGTATACAGACCGGCAATGGTCGCGTCCTACGTGCAGAATCAGGCCGTCATGGCCTTTTTAACGCAGTACGGCTACGCCGCCGGCGATGTCCTGGAGCACATGCTGGACCACCTGGCTGACCGGTTCCGCGAAGGCGGCTGTTTTCCCCATGAGTCCGGGATTTTTCTCGGATATCCCTTAGAAGATGTATGCGGCTTCATTACCCACAAGGGGAACCACGCCAAAATCTGCGGCGACTGGAAGGTCTACGGCGATGCCGACAAAGCGTCCCGTATATTCCGAATGTTCAGCTGCTGCCGGGAAGACTACATAAACAGATTTGCCGTTGGGACAACGTTAGAATCACTCATCGTAGCATAAGGAGGAATTTATAATGGTAGAAATCGTATATTGGAGCGGCACTGGCAACACAGAAGCCATGGCGCAGGAAATCGAAGCAGCCGTCAAAGCTGCCGGCGCCGATGTAGAATCGGTTCGTTTCGAAGATACAAGTGTAGATGCCGTTGCATCGAAGGACGTTATTTTGCTGGGCTGCCCAGCTATGGGCGCGGAAGAATTGGAAGAAACGATCGTTGAACCATTCTTCGCAGAGCTGCTTCCTAAATTGAGCGGCAAAAAGGTCGGTCTCTTCGGTTCGTACGGTTGGGGCACGGGCGAATGGATGGATGTCTGGAAACAGCGCACGGAAGACGCCGGTGCGGTTGTCATCGGCACCGCCATCGTCAACGAAACGCCGAACAACGCCGAAGAATGCGCCGCGCTGGGCCAGGCCGCCGCGCAGGCATAACCATCTCTTTTCAAGTTCATTCATACCTCTCTAACATATAAAACGAAAACAGCAGCGATTCCCGCAGAGTCGCTGCTGTTTTCTTATGCCGAAATCTCTTCACCATATAGAAAAGGTTTCATGGAATATGATACAATAAACACGATATTGTCATCCTCGCAGCCGCACGGCCGCGTAGATATTTCTGTCATTTTTTATATCCCTATTCCAAGGAGGAATCCGTATGAAAGACCAAGTTTTCAGCGTGCTGCAGGCCATCGGCCGAAGCTTCATGCTGCCGGTCGCCATCCTGCCTATTGCCGGTCTGCTCCTCGGCATCGGCGCGTCCTTCACGAACGCGACGACCATTCAGACCTACGGCCTGGAGGGCGCCCTCGGCGACGGCACGCTCCTGCACTCGCTGCTCACCGTCATGAGCAGCGCCGGCAACGTCATCTTCGGCAACCTGCCGATTATCTTTGCCGTCGGCGTCGCCATCGGCATGGCGAAGCAAGAAAAGGAAGTTGCAGCCTTAGCGGCTATGATTTCCTTCTTTGTCATGCACGCCTCTACGAATGCCGTATTGAAATTGTCGGGACAAATCCTGCCGGACGGCTCTGTTGCCGACGGTGTTCTCGAAGGAACGATTGCCGACGTCTGCGGCATCTTGTCCCTGCAGGAAGGCGTATTCGGCGGCATCATCGTCGGTCTGGGCGTCGCCTGGCTCCACAACCGCTATCATAAAATCGTCCTGCCCAACGCCCTGTCCTTCTTCGGCGGCTCCCGTTTCATCCCGATTATTTCCACCGTCGTCTACATGTTCGTCGGCATCGCCATGTGCTTCATATGGCCTGTCGTACAAAACGGCATCTTCGCCCTCGGCGGCCTCGTCACCGGCACGGGCTATATCGGCACCCTGATTTTCGGCATCATCAAGCGGGCCCTCATTCCCTTCGGCCTGCACCACGTCTTCTATCTGCCCTTCTGGCAAACCGGCGTCGGCGGCTCGATGATGATCGACGGCAACCTCGTCCAGGGCGGCCAGAATATCTTCTTCGCCCAGCTGGCATCGCCGAATGTCACCCATTTCAGCGCCGACGCGACGAGGTATTTCTCCGGCGAATTCATCTTCATGATCTTCGGCCTTCCCGGCGCGGCTCTGGCGATGTACCGCACGGCAAAGCCGGAAAAGAAAAAGGTAGCCGGCGGCCTCCTGCTGTCAGCAGCCCTGACATCTATGCTCACGGGGATTACGGAACCTATTGAATTTTCCTTCCTCTTCGTTGCGCCCCTGCTGTTTTACGTGCAGGTCATCCTGGCCGGCGCAGCCTACATGATCGCCCACATGCTGAACATCGCCGTAGGCCTGACTTTCTCCGGCGGCCTCCTCGACCTGTTTATCTTTGGTATTCTCCAGGGCGAAGATAAGACGAACTGGATGTACATCAT
>USGG01000082.1 GCA_900554215.1 uncultured Megasphaera sp. | reverse complement strand
GCGGCCTCTCCCGTCAGAGCCATGCGGGCCGCCGCTTTCGCCGCCGCAGCGGCGCAGGAGCCCGTCGTATAGCCGCAGCGCAGCTTTTTGCCGCCTGTTACGGAAAATAAATCCATAGGCCCCTCCTTATCGTTCCAATCCCAGGGGGATTAAAGCCCTGCGGCCGTCTGACATCTGAACCAGCTCGGCCTGTACACCGAAGACGCGGCGCATCAGATCCGGCGTCAGCACGTCGGCTGTACGTCCTGTGCAGACGATTTCTCCGTCTTTCATGACGATGGCCTGCTGCGTGTACTGCAGAGCCTGATTCATATCGTGAAGGACGACGACGATGGTCAGTCCTAACTTTTCGTTTATATGGTTCAGCAGGCGCATCATGTGCAGCTGATGACGCATGTCCAAATACGTCGTCGGCTCATCTAAATACAAAATGGACGACCGCTGGGCCAAGAGCATAGCCAGCCAAACGCGCTGCTGCTCGCCGCCCGATAACTGCTGAACTACGGCGTCAGCCTTGTCTTCCAGCCGGACGGCGTGCAGGGCCTTTTCCACATACAATTCGTCCTTCGGCGACGCCGGGCGGTAAAACGTCCGATAGGGAAACCGCCCCATGCGCGCCAATTCGCGGACCGTCATGTCGTCGGGAGCCTGATGCAGCTGAGGCAGCACGGCGATATGACGGGCCAGCTCCCGCCTGCTGAAGGACGTGATGTCCCGTCCGAAAATGGCAATCGTCCCCTTGTCCGGTCGCAGCATGCGGCTCATGGTCTTGAGAAGCGTACTCTTGCCGCAGCCATTGGGCCCGACGACGGCCGTGATGCTGCCCGTTCCAATGGAAAGGGTAACATCGCGCAGGATATCCCTGCCTCCCAGGGAAAGGGACAGATGTTCTGCCGAAACGGCGTAATCCATGGCTGTCACACTTCCTTCCGCAGGAGAAATAAAAAGAACGGCGCGCCGATGAAGGCCATGATCAGGCCTGCCGGCAGTTCGACCGGCGCGAAGATCACCCGGGCCAGCGTATCGCTCAGCGTCACGACGGCCATGCCCAGCAAGGCCGAGCCGGGAATGATATAGCTGTAATTCGTGCCGACGAGAAGGCGCACCATGTGCGGCACGACGAGGCCGACAAAGCCCAGCAGGCCGGCTACGCTGACCGAGCTGGCGGCCAATAAGGCGGCCACTGCCGTGAGCAGCACCCGGGCCAGCTCGATATTCAGTCCCAGCGCCCGGGCCATGTCGTCGCCGAGCTGCAGGACGTTGAGGTAATAAGCGCCAATCAAAGCCAGCAGCAAGCCAGCGCACCAATACGGCGCGACGACGGCCGCTTCATTCCAGCTGGCCGCCGAAAAGCCGCCGACCATCCACAACAGCGCGCCGTGCACCCTGTCGCTGTAAAATACGAGAATCCCTGAAATGCCGGCGCTCAAAAAGGCCGAAACGGCTACGCCGGCCAAAATAATCCGCACCGGCTTGATGCCGTTTTTCCAGGCCAGGGCATAAATCGCTCCGGCCGCCGCCATCGCCCCGAGAAACGCCACGGGCGTCATGAGATAGGCCATGGCCGGAAACAGGACGAGGACGACGATGCCCGTAATGCCTGCACCGGCAGAAATGCCGATAATATGGGGGTCTGCCAAGGGATTGCGCATAACCGCCTGCAAGATAGCTCCGGCTACGGCCAGATTCGACCCGACCATGGCCCCCGTCAGCGCCCTGGGCAGGCGCAGGTTCCACACGATTTGATCCGCCGTCTGGGCCGTCGGGTTCCATAAAATAGAAAGCACCTGACTAGGCGGAATCACCGCCGCCCCCTGGGCGACAGAAGCGACGATACCAATAAGGGCCGCCGCCGCAAAAACAACCAGCATGAACCAGCGCCAAGCCAGACGGTTGCGCGGCCCTATCATGGGAAGACCTCCGGATAGGCAAGCCGGGCCATATAGGCTACGGCGTCGGGATAATCGAGGCCGGGATTCAGGAGGAAGTACCGTTCAGGCAAAACGTATACCTTTCCTGCCTTCACAGCCCGCAGCGTCGCCCAAGCCGGATTCGACATGACATCCTGACGAATCCGCTCTTCTATTTTTTCCGCCGGCCCCATAGAAGTGAAGAAGATAATGTCGGGATCTTTTTCCGCCAGTGCTTCCATGCTGTAGGGAACCTTTTCTATCGTTCCACTGGTTTGGGCATCGTCGGCGACGTTGTCCAGATGAAGCATCTGAGCCGCGCAGCCGGCAATGCTGTTGTCAAGCTGGACTGTCACCGAGCTGGGCGTCGCGTGGATAATTGCGACTTTTTTATGATCCTGCGGCGCTTTGGCGACGATGGCCTCTATGGCCTCATCCATTTCCGCTACTCGGGCCTCGGCCGCCTCTTTCTTACCGTAAATCGTTCCGAAGACGGCTAAATTCCGCTTTACGTCGTCATAGGTCTTGCTGCGCAGGGCGATGACGGAGATGCCGTTCTGCTCCAGCAAGGACACCAGCTTTTGGTGCTGCACCTCGCTGGCTACGACCAGATCGGGTTGAAGCTCGATGATTTTCTCAACACTCACGTTGTACACAGGTCCTACATCCGGCACCGCTGCGTATCGCTCAGGCAGCTCGGCGTCTTCGGCTTTGACCGTCGCCCGGCCGGCCAGCTCTCCGTCGAGAGCATCAGCCATATTCAATAAAGACGTAGACAGGACGACGACGCGCTGCGGCTTCTCTGCCAGCCGTACGTTCCGGCCCATATCGTCCGTAATAACGGCATAGGCTCCGTCGGCCAGATCTCTTTCTTGGGCCGTCGCGGCGTTCTGCGGCGCGCAGCCGGCGGCAAACAGAGCAAACAAACACAAACATAGACCGGCCCAAAGGAACCACCGTTTCGTACGCATCCTATCCCCTCCTGTCATCTGTTAAAAGCTGTATTTCGCCCCGGCCAGCCAGAACCGCCCGGCCGACGGGTAGTCGTGGTACATGTCGTACCCTTCGTTGGTCAGGTTATTTACCTGAGCGTATACGGTAAAATCTTTCGTAACGTCATAGCTTACGCCGAGGTCCCACGTCACGTAGGAGCCGTGCATGTAGTAATCATCGTCGCGGCCCGTGCCGGCGTTCATAGTCATATTGACCTTCCAGGCCTTATTGTGGAAATGCAAGCCGGCGTGATAGCCGTTGGGGCGGTTGAACGATTCGTCGACATGCATTCCCTTGCCATCGCCTTCATCAATTTTCGTATGAATATAAGAATATCCTAATTCATAATCCCACTTGTCGTTGATAGTCTTATTCATGGAAATTTCTATGCCGCGTTTTTCTTCTTTATTCAAATTACGGACTTCTGAATACGTTGAACTACGCTCCCAACGAATAGCGTCGTTCAAGCTGCTGCGGAAGAAATTAACGTTGAATTGAGTTTTTTCATCATATTGATATGTAACGCCAAGATTTTGCGTATATCCTGTTTCGGCTTTCAAATTCGGATTCCCTTTAGACGTTTTTCTAGAGCTAACTAAATAATAGTATAAATCATTTAATTTCGGTGCAGCAAAAACACGGCTCCAATTGGCATAGACATTCCATTTTTCGTTAGGCTGGTAATTCATAGCAATGCGCGGCGTTTTATGATACCCAAATTCGCTGTTATCATCTAAACGAACGCCCGGAGTAATATTTAATTTTCCAAAGGTCATGACGTTTTCCAAGTAGAGAGCCCGGTTTGTCCGCTCCTTGTCTACGTAACCAACTTCTGCATTAGTTCCTTCATCCTTCGTCCATTCTACACCAGCCGTCAGCACGTTGTGATCGCCCAGCTTCCAGCTGTTTTCCGCCTGCACGCCCTGATAACGGGAATGGAAATGGTAGGTCCAAAGATTCTTGGAGTAGTTATTGAAATAACGGATAAAGCCCGGCGTATCGCCGTCTTCATCAAAGGTATAGGTAAGGCTGTAGTTGTTGTTCAGCCGCTCAATCCGTTTGTTGGCCGTAATCGTCTGCAAGCCCGGCTGTTCATCAGAGTCGTCGAAGGTCGAGCCGTGCCCCTGAAAATTCGTATGGGTAGCCCAAAAGGTCAAGGAGCTGCTGTCGTTCAGCCTCTGATCGATGCGGGCCGTCAGGGAATCCTTGTTGTAATCGCCGCGGCTTTCATCCGTATCGTATCCGTCGTCGTTGAACTGGTAATACTTCCGATGGCCCAGGCTCCCCGTGACGTACCACGACGTATTGCCGCTGGAACCGCTCGTCGTCAGGGAATAATTGTGCGTTCCCCACGAGCCCGTATTGACGTCCAGCGTCGTCCGGTTTTGGCCGCCTCGTTTCGTAATGATGTTGACGACGCCGCCGACAGCGCCGCTGCCGTAGCGGACAGACCCGCTGCCCTTGGTCACTTCAATCCGTTCGATATGATCGATGCCGGGCAAGGTCTGTAAATCAACGGTACCGCGGCCATAGGCGGCGCTTTGAGGATTCGTAATAGGCTGACCGTCGACGAGGACGAGAACCCGGTCGTCGCCGTTCAGGCGGATATAAGCCGACGTTCCCGGCACCTGTTCCGTCACGGTAATGCCGTTGACCTGTTCCAGCGCCGTCTGCACGTCGATGTATTGATTTCGTTCCAAATCTTCTGCCGTAATAACCGCCGTGTTCGACTGTTTTTCCTGCAACGCCTGAGCCGTCAGCACCGGCTGATAGCGGTCAGCCGTCACGACGATCGTATCCGTGTCTGCTTCCTCCGCCGCCGCGCCGACAGATACGCTCCCTGCCAGCGACAGACAGATCAGCGAAAGCAGTGTTTTATGTGATGTCATATATATGCTCCTTATATACTATATAGTACCATTAACGTATTTGAAAGGGAATATTCAGATCTCTTTCCGAAGCTACAGCCTGACCGTAGCTGTTCTGCGCCGGTTCGTACACGCAGCCGTAGGCAATCTGCACCGCCGCCTCGTCCATGGCCGCATATCCCGACGAAGCAGAAACCGACGCGCTGGCAACGGAGCCGTCCGCACTCACGACGATGTGAACCGTCACGGTTCCGCCGATATTTTTCCGCCGCAATTCTTCCGGATAATAGGAATTCACGTCGGGCACCGATACGAGGCGGGCTTTCGTCGCCGGCCGCAGTCCGTCGCCGCCGGGAATACCGGAAGCGCTTCCGCCGGAGCCGGGCTCGCTCCCCGAACCAGACGCTCCTTGCCCTGCGCCGCGGCCCCGTCCATCCGACGAAGGGCTTTGCCCAGCCGCGGATTGCGTTTTATGAGCCGCCGCGATTTCCTTAGCATGGGCGGCGTCGACGCCCGTCTCGGCCATGATTTTCTGTACCTCCCGCTGCTCCTGCACCTCTTCGGTATAGGACTCGTCGATAGCCGGCATCGGGCTGGCCGGCGCTTCATACGTCGGGCCGCCGTCTCCGCCGCCCAATTTCGGCAGGTTGTTTATCGAATCTTCATTGTACACCGTCACGTCGATTGGCTCGGCCTGGGAACGGGTCTGGATAAGGGTGAACACGCCAGCCGCCGCCAGCACGACGAACATCCACCCCTCCGGCTCCACCGCCGCTGCGATGGCGAACGGCACGAAGCAGCATAGGAACACCACCGTGAGCC
>USGG01000081.1 GCA_900554215.1 uncultured Megasphaera sp. | reverse complement strand
GGCTCTCATCGCTTTCCTCGGTGCTGTAGGCAGCCGCATGATCGGCACGCTGCTCACGACGCTCATCCCGTTCAGCGTTATTCAGGTTCCCGTTGCCGTAGGCATTACGTACAGCCTGGGCCGCGTGACGCAGCGCTGGATGAAGGACGGCATGCCCAGTGATATGACGCCGTATGTCGAAATGATGGGCGAATGGAAGGACAAAGCCCGCGAACAGGTCGACCGCCTGCGTGAAAATCCCTTGAAAAACGTTCCTCTCGGCGACGAAACCGTCGATTTCATCAAACGGTGGGGCGGTACAGCTGCGGAAAAATTCCAGGACGTCAAGGAAAAGGGCCAGGAATTATACCACAATGTCCGCCATAAGGACGATTTAGTGGAAGAAATTATCGAAGAAAAAGCGGCGGAAGATGCGGCGAAGGCCGTCGCTGCAGAAACGGCGGGCGAAGCTGCCGACGATGCGGCGGAACAGGCAGCGGCCGCCGAAACAACGGAAGAAGAAAAGAAGACTACGGTAGAAGAACAGGTCAAGGCCGCCGTAGAAGACGCCAAGATTCCGCTGGATTAAAAAGGGACGATGCGTATGTGGAAACTGCTGAGCTTTTTCGCCCGTTTTTATACGCCGGGAAAATTTATTCGCTTTATACGGGGAACGGGGCGGCGCCTTCATTTCCTGCCCAAGCTGATGACGATTTTTTACTGCATGCAGGATAAGGATACGCCGAAGTTCGTCAAGCTGGCCCTGATGGGGGCCCTGGGGTACGTCATACTGCCTCTGGATTTAGTGTCCGACGCCTTTATCGGCATCGGCTGGCTCGACGACGCCGCCGTCGTAGCGGCGGCCCTGCGCTTGGCCGGAACGTACGTCAAGCCGGAGCACCTGGAAAAGGTACGCCGCATGTTTCCCTTTGCCAACGTGTGACGATATAGACAATTCCGATACGGATATCCGTGTTGGGATTGTCTATTTCTCATGAATTGGCGAAATTCCTTTGACAAACATACATACTCATCGTAAAATGATGTGAGTGTGCTATATAGGAGGATGAATTGGCATGGTTACTGTTACGGAAAGAGTGCGGTTTTATGAAACCGATATGATGGGAATCGCCCACCACTCCAACCACATCCGCTGGTTTGAATGCGGCCGCTGCGAGTATTTGAAACAGGCCGGCATAGACTTGTTCGAGCTGATGGACGAGGGCATATTATTTCCCATAAAGAACGTCTCCTGCGAGTACGTCAGCCCCATTAACTACGCCGATACCATCGTGATTGAAACGCGTCTGACCCGTCTGTCGCGGGCCCAGATGACGTATTCATACCGCATTGTGCGCAAGGAAGACGGCGTCCTGCTGGCCGTCGGCACGTCGCAGAACGTGTTTACTCATAAGGATACGGGGACAGTGGCCCGCTTGGACGACAGGCACTACAATAAATTGAAAGCATGGTATGAGCGGGAGGAAGCTTCTGCCCAATAATGGAGGAATGACAAGTGGAGCGGAATAGACAGCCTATCGGCGTATTCGATTCCGGCGTCGGCGGTTTGACTGTCGTAAATAAGCTGCGCATGCTGCTGCCTCATGAAAATATCATTTATGTCGGCGATACGAAGCGCAATCCCTACGGTTCGCGCACGCCGGAAGAAATATTTTCATATACGAGAGATATACTGCGTTTTATGAGCGAAAAAGAGGTCAAGCTCGTCGCTATCGGCTGCAATACCGTAACGGCCGTGGCCTACGAGACGGTGCGGAAAGAAGTGCCGTATCCCCTCATCGGCATGAGCCGCGGCATTCGTACGGCCCGGGAAATCAGCGCCAAGAAAAAAATCGCCGTCTTCGCGACGGATTTGACGATTGCCAATCACAGCCATAAAAAAATGGCTGCGGCCATCGATCCGGACATCGAAATTGTAGAACAAGCCTGCCCGGCCTTGGCCAATCTCGTCGAGCGGGGCGTCCTGTCCGGCGAGGAGATCATGGAGCCCCTTCGTCGATATACGGCCCCGGTCATTGCGTCCGGAGCTGATACGGCCATTTTTGGCTGCACGCATTTTCCCTTTGTGCAGCCTTTATTCGAAGAGCTGTGCGGCGATACGATTGCCTTTGTAGACCCGGCTCACGAAATGGCCTTGCAGACGCTGGAAGTATTAAAGAAGGGCGGCCTTCTCAATCACGACCGCCTGCCGGGATATCTGCGCCTTTGCTTTACCGCCGAGGCCCGGCGCGGCGGCAAGCTGGCCGAACATCTCATTCCGGCCAACGAATTTACAGTTGAAGAAATATCCTTTGCCTGAGGGCGGAGAAAATTACGGCCTTATCGGATAGATAAGGCATCAAAAAGGAGTCTTGCGCCGTGTTATTGTATGTATTGATCAACATCGTCATTGCCGTTATCGGCATCGTCGCCGTACTGTATCTTCTGTTCCGCTTGTTTGCCTGGAGGCAGGGCGACGCCCGCTTCGTCATCGAGGCGCGCCGCCGCAAGCCCTTTGAGCTGAAGCAGATGACGGCTGATACGGCTGTCTTTGAAACGGAAGTTCCCTTTCATAATGCCGGTCGTCAGTTAGGCACGATCATGGATTTTTATCCCCGTACGCTGCTGCCGAGAGAACAATACGACAAATGCGTCGTCCATTCGCAGCTGGCTAATAAAGAAGCCGAACGGGACGACAACTACTGGGAATCTGTCATTTACTATCCTGGAAAAGGAAGCAGCCTTCGCGTCACCATCGCCCTCGTCAGCAAGAGCGGCAATATCCGCGAAGATTTGAAGACTTTCCCCGACATGCCCATCGATTTGGTATACCAGGTCGTGTCGAGAAGCGAATGGTACATCCACAAAGCCCGCATTACCCTGAAGGCTTCGGAAGTACAGCACGCATTGGAACTGCATTAGGAGGTATATGGAAATGGCAGAATTAGAACTTGTACCGATTAAGACGAGAATCCTTACGGATAAAGATGACATTGTCGATGCCATTGAAGAATATGCAAAGGATATTGTCGGTCCCGACGATATCGTATGCACGGCCGAAAGCGTCGTAGCGATTACGCAGCGCCGCTATACGCGCCCGGAAGAGCTGACGCCGTCGTGGCAGGCCCGCCTCATGCGCCGCTTCGTTCCCGGCGAGGGCAGCATGGCCAGCCTCTACGGCATGCAGGCCGCTATGAATCTGGAAGGGGAATGGAAGATGCTCTTCTGCTTCATCATCGGCTTCCTGGCGAAATTAATCGGCAAAAACGGCGTCTGGTACCAGCTGTGCCGCCAGGCATCCCTGACGGACGACGTCACGGGCACGATGCCGCCCTTTGACAAATGCATCGTCTACGGACCGGCTGAACCGGATAAGGTAGCGGAAAAGATCAAGCAGCGGCTGGGCTGCTATGGCGCCTGCGTCGCTGACGTCAACGATTTGAAGCGCTCTGCCGTCCTCGGCCATTCAAAAGGCCTCAATCCCAGTGAAATCGCCCGTATTCTTATCGACAATCCCTTCGGCAACGCGTCGCAGAAGACTCCTATCGTCGTAATCAAGAATTACGCGAAGTTCGTTCATCAAAAGCCCGAAGCTGCGGCTGCAAACTAAGGAGTGACGACGGAACTATGAAACAGACTATCGTCCTGGCAACGCATAACGCCGGAAAAATACGGGAATTCAAAAGCGTATTGGAACACTTGGGGTATACGGTGACAGCCGTCCGCGACTTGTGTCCTCAGCTGCCGGAGCCGGAAGAAACGGGGACGACCTTTGAAGAAAACGCCCGCCTGAAAGCGGCGTATTATGTGAAGGCCACCGGGCTTCCCTGCCTGGCCGACGATTCCGGCATCATCGCCGACGCCTTAGGCGGACGCCCCGGCGTCTATTCGGCCCGCTATGCCGGCCCGGAATGCGACGATGAAGAGAACAACCAAAAGCTAATCGACGAATTGTCGGCTTTCCCGCCGGAAAAGCGGACGGTTCATTACGCCTGCGTGCTGGCCCTGCTGTTTCCCGACGGACGGGAAATCGTCAGGGAAGGCCGCTGCAGCGGTGTGCTGCGCAATTTTTATGCCGGTACGAACGGCTTCGGCTACGACCCGTTGTTTTACGTGCCGGAAAAGGGCAAGACCATGGCCGAGATGACGATGGAAGAGAAAAATGAAATCAGCCATCGGGGCAAAGCCCTGGAGCTGCTCGTCGAGGCTCTGTCATGAAGCCTATCCGCATAGGCGTCGTCAGTGACAGCCATGGCCGCTTTCGTCCGCTGGAATGCATGGTATCGCAGGCGCCGGACGTGGCGGCTTGGATACACTGCGGCGATTACAGCGACGACGGCGACGATTTAGCTATATATACAGGCGTGCCCGTATATTCTGTCAGGGGCAACAACGATTTTATGAGCGACGCGCCGGCGTGCCGTAAGGTGACCATCGGCGGCGTAAATATCATCGCCGTTCACGGTCACCAGTGGTACGGCGATGCGCGGCTGGCCAAGCTTCGGCAGCTAGGCCGGGAACACGAGGCCCGGCTCGTCCTGTTTGGGCATACGCACCGTCGCTTTTGCCGGCGCGACGACGATATGGCCATCGTCAATCCCGGCAGTATTTCCCTGCCCCGCGACGGCAGGGTGGGCACGTATGCCGTGTGCGCCATAGACGACGGCGTGCTGACGGATATACAGTTTTATGAACTGACAAAGTAACTTTTATTTGGAAATTTTATTGAAAAGGTATGATGAAATGGCAACGAAAACGAATAAATTAAAATTGTATGGCTTCAATAATCTGACCAAAACGCTGAGCTTCAACATATACGACATTTGTTATGCCGTCAGCGAAGAGTCGCGCCGCCAGTATATCGAATATATTGATGAACAATATAACGCAGAACGGCTGACGAATATTTTAAAAAATGTCTCGTCCATTATCGGCGCAAATATTTTAAATATTGCCAGCCAGGATTACGATCCGCAGGGGGCCAGCGTGACGATCCTCATTTCGGAAGAGCCTGTCGAACCGGCCGACGCCGACGTAGTTTGTCATCTGGATAAGAGCCATCTGACGGTTCATACGTATCCGGAAAGCCATCCTCAGAAGGGGATCATGACCTTCCGCGCTGATATCGACGTATCGACGTGCGGTCGTATTTCGCCTCTCAACGCGCTGAATTACCTGATCGACAATTTCGATTCCGACATCGTAACCCTCGACTACCATGTCCGCGGCTTTACCCGCGACTTGAGCGGCAAGAAGCTGTTCATCGATCACCGCATTAATTCCATCCAAAATTACATTTCCCAGAGTACGCGCAGCCGCTATAATATGATAGACGTCAACGTGTATCAGGAAAATATCTTTCATACGAAAATGATGCTGAAGGATTTTGATTTGAACAATTACCTGTTCAACATGACGGCTGACCAGCTGACAGAACGGCAGCGCAATCAAATCCGCAAGCTCGTGTATCAGGAAATGCTGGAAATATTCAACGGCCATAACATGCCGACGATGCGTTAATTTTTTATCTCTATAAACAAAACTGCCTGTTGTCTTAAAATAAGACGGCAGGCAGTTTTTCTGGTTCTATAATAAATGTTGGGGTAACGACAGACATCGTCTATCTGCCGCGACCC
>USGG01000080.1 GCA_900554215.1 uncultured Megasphaera sp. | reverse complement strand
GGGTAATGCTGCCTTCCTGAACGACTGTAAGAAAATATCGAAGTACGCGGATTTCCATGACCTCAGCTCCTTTATATCATCTATCTGTATTATATCATACGATATGTGTCGGAACCTTCCTTTCCGTTTTGGCATAGCTGATTTGTTGTCGAAGCGTACACATGTTTGGTATTCTACAAGTAGAAGGAGGCGAGGCCGTGAAGCGAATCAAGGACTGGGAAGAACTGACCATATAGGACAATTTTTTATTTCGAAAGGTCAGGTGCAATAAGCGCCTGTGTCAGCATTTTATTGAGAAAATACTGCAAATTAAGATAGCCGATGTACTTATACCTTTCGGAACCGCCGTGTAGAAGCCGGCCTGGAGCTGAACGACGAGGCGACGAAGATATTCCTTGAAGCAAGGGATACAGCGAGATGCTGGACCCTGACGTACGGGCGTTTTTGAGATACGCAGACGGAGAGGCGACAGTACCGACATTAACCATTATTACGTAAAACACACGAGGCTGATGGCCCCTTTCGTACAGGGCAATCGGCCTCGTGTGTTTTATGCAGGTTTATTCTATTATTTAAAGCTGTTCAGCCATTTCGTCGCGCTTTCGACGGTTTGGCGGCCGTTGAGGAGCTTGCCCGACTTGATCGTCGCGCCGGGGCAGGACGGCTGCAGGTCTTTGGCCGTATTGCCGAGGCCGCTGCCGCCGGACGTGGCGAAGAGGATGATCGTCTTGCCGGAGAAGTCGTGGCTTTCCAAAAAGGTCTTGATGATAGACGGAGCCGTGTACCACCAGATAGGGAAGCCGAGATAAATGGTATCGTAAGGGCTGACGTCGATGGATTTGCCGCCTATGGCCGGGCGGAAGGACGGGTCGTTCTTTTCTTTTGTCGTGCGGCTGCTGCGGTCGGTCCAGTCTAAGTCGGCCGGCGTGTACGGCGTTTCCGGCACGATTTCGCAGATATCGGCTTTCGCTGCCTGGGCTAATAGGGCTGCGGCCTTGGCCGTCGTGCCGCTGGCGGAAAAATACGCTACTAAGGGTTTGTTCATCATAAGGTCCTCCTTGTCATGAAATACATATAGAATCTTACCTTTGCGTTCCGGCGAAGGACAGGCATTTGCCGATACGCTTGCCCGTGCGGAGATAGGTGTACGTCGGAAATTCAAACAGGACCGGCGCGATTTTTTCGTAGTCCGGCTTGCCGTCGGCCGTCAGGATTTCTTCTTCGGCCAGGACGGCCTTGATTTCCAGGATGAAATTGTCGAAGGTTTCCGTTTCGTAATTGTCGACGACGCGGCATTCCAGCGTAAGGGGCGATGCCGTCGGAATGGGCGCCCCTGTTTCACCGGCGGTCCAGTCGAACAGCCTCGATTTATCCTCCCGATGGCCGCTGACGCTGCCGGCGCAGTCGGCCTTGGGCAGCATGGCTTCGTCGACGAGGCTGACCGATACGACGCCGTGCCGGCGGATGCCTTCGTTCGTATAGTGAATCTTCGCACAGCTGATGAGGATGCGGTCGTGCCCGATGACGCCGACATGGGCGACGGTCATCCAGCTCGGCTTGCCGTCGACCATCGCGCCGACTATGGTCAAGGGCGTCGGGTACAAGGCGGGAAACGCGCCGATATTCTTTTTCATAGATTCCTCCTGTAAAAACGAACTGTATAGTAATTAATAAATAAATAACATAACGTAACGTAACTTAATAAAATAATAGCATACGCGATGATTCTTGTCAATGTACGGCCCTATGGTCTATAATGAAACCATAGTACATGATATTTGTATACAAGGAGGGCTATATGTCGGAATTTGTCAGGGCGCGGAGCGCCGAACAAAAGGAAGCGCGCATGGAAGAAGTGAAGCAGGCGGCAGATAGGCTGTTTTCCGCCAAGCCCTATCATGACATCACGCTGACGACCATTGCCGCCGAGCTGTCGTGGACCCGGGCTAATTTATATAAATACGTGACCAGCAAGGAAGATATTTTTTTGGTCCTATGCGGCGAAAAGATGAGCGCCTATATGGATGCCCTGCTGGCGGCCTTTCCCCCCGGCTGCGGCTATGCCGTAGGCGTATATGCCGAGGTATGGGCAGGCATCCTGTCGGCTCATCGGGATTACCTGCGCTACGGCGATATTTTGTCGTCTATTATCGAGACGAACGTATCCGTCGACAGGCTGGCGGAGTTTAAAGCCTTGTATTTCGAGAAGGCCGGAGCGCTGGCTGCCGTGCTGGCGCAGAATTTGGGAATCCGGCGGGAAGAGGCCTGCGAGTGCATCCTGGCCGTGTATTTCCACGCCGTCGGCATATGCAGCATGTGCTGCGACAATCCCCTGCTGCGGCAGGCCTTGGAGCGGGCCGGCATTGCCGTCGAGCCCGTCGATTTTCAGGACAATATGAAGCGGTTTATCGCCATGAATTTGGAGTATTACGGCGCAGGACGGACGAAGGGGCGGGGATGAAGGCCATATATTGTGGTTTCTCTGAAATGTTGCTATACTAAAGTCAAATGACAGGCATTATTTATTTTTTATGGAAAAGGAGAGGATGACGCGATGAAAAAAATCATAAACGACGTGGCAGCCGTAGAAGAGGAAATGATCCTGGGATTGGTAAAGGCGGCGCCGCAGAAGCTGCGCAAGCTCGAGTACGGTACGATTGTCGTGCGGGAGCCGAAGCAGGAAGACAAGGTCGCCCTGGTCAGCGGCGGCGGCAGCGGCCACGAGCCGGCTCACGGCGGCTACGTCGGCGAAGGCATGCTGGACTGCGCTGTAGCCGGTACGGTCTTTACGTCGCCGACACCGGATCAGGTGCTGGAAGGCATCAAGGCCGTCGCTACGGATAAGGGCGTACTGTGCGTCGTCAAAAATTATACTGGCGACGTCATGAATTTTGAAATGGCTATCGAAATGGCTGCCGATGAAGGCATCAAGGCCGATTATGTCGTCGTCAACGATGACGTAGCCGTCAAGGACAGCCTGTACACGACGGGACGGCGCGGCGTAGCCGGTACGATTTTCGTGCACAAAATCGCCGGGGCCAAGGCCGCTGAAGGCGCGAGCCTGGAAGAAGTCAAGGCCGCGGCGGAAAAGGTCATCGCCAACGTCCGCTCCATGGGCATGGCTATTGAGCCCTGCACGGTGCCGGCGGCAGGCAAGCCGGGATTTGAGCTGTCCGATACGGAAATGGAAATCGGCATCGGCATCCACGGCGAGCCGGGCACGCACCGCGAAGCCCTGGGCACGGCCGATTCCATCGCCAAGATGCTTCTCGACAGCATCCTCGCTGATTTGGATTACACCGGCAGCGACGTCGTCGTCCTAGTCAACGGCATGGGCGGAACGCCTCTCATGGAGCTGTACATCGTAAACAACTTTGTGCAGGATTATTTGAAGGAAAAAGGCATCCGCGTCTATGACACGATGGTCGGCAACTACATGACGTCTATCGAAATGGCCGGCTTCTCCCTGACGCTGCTGCGGCTGGACGATGAAATGAAGAAGCTTTACGACGCCAAGGCTGACACGCTGGCCTGGAAGAAATAAGGGAGGGACGGGCGATTGAATACGCAGAAATTAGCCGAAGTCATGACGGCTATTGCTAAAACCATAGAAGAAAATAAGGATTTCCTGACGCAGCTCGATAATGAAATCGGCGACGGCGACCACGGCATCAACTTGGCCCGCGGCTTTGCCGCCGTGGAACAAAAGCTGCCCTCCTGGGCCGGTACGGACATCGGCACCCTTCTCAAGGGCGTGGGCATGCAGCTCGTATCGACAGTCGGCGGCGCGTCGGGCCCCCTGTACGGCACGGCGTTTATGAAGGCAGGCATGGCCTGCAAGGGGATGACCGAGCTGGACGGGCCGGCTTTTGCCGCGGCCATGGAAGCGGCCGTCGAAGGCATCAAGATGCGCGGCAAGGCGACGGAAGGCGAAAAGACGATGCTCGATGCCTTATGCCCGGCCCTGCGGGCAGTGAAAGCAGCCGTAGAAAACGGCAAATCGCTGAAAGAAGCCTTGCAGGACGGCGCGGCGGCAGCCGAACAGGGCGTGGAATATACGAAGACGATCATCGCCACTAAAGGACGGGCCAGCTACCTCGGCGAGCGCAGCCTGGGACATCAGGACCCGGGAGCGACGTCGTCGTGGTATATGCTGCGGACCATGGCGGAGCACATAGACGAATAAGGATAGAAAAACGGGCCGGCGTATTGCCGGCCTTACCTGTGAAGGAGGAAAAAATATGGTAGGCATTGTATTGGTATCGCACAGCCAAAAGGCGGCGGAAGGCGCAGCCGAGCTGGCGAAGATGATGGCTCCGGCGGCTCCCGTCGCTGCAGCCGGCGGCATGGAGGACGGCGGCCTGGGCACGAGCTTTGAAAAAATCTGCGCCGCCGTCGAGTCGGTGTATTCGGAAGACGGCGTCGTCGTCATCATGGACATGGGCAGCGCCGTCATGACGGCCGAGATGGTCGTCGAAGCCCTGGACGACAAGCGCGTCGTCCTTCTCGACAGCCCCTTTGTCGAAGGCGCAGTCATCGCTGCCGTCGAAGCGGAAGGCGGCACGGCCATAGACGATATGCAGGAAAAGGTCGAAGGCGGGCGGGACCGCAAGCTGTAAGGACGGGAGACCATGATAAGGCGTTTACTTAAATTTCTCTGCACGCTGGTCTGTCTTGCCGCCGTGCTGGCCTTCGGCGCGGGACTGTATATCGGCAATCTGGCCTTCGAGCGATTTGCTTCTGCGCCGTGGGACGTCATATTCGGCATTGAAAACATGTCCCGCGACGTAGAGCGAATCGACGCCGGCGAGGAACGGTTCGACTGGCAGGAAGCGGAGACGACGGGCCGCGACGGCGTTCCTTTGCGGGGGACATATATTGAAGACCAGGGCGGCTCCCATCATACGGTAATCCTGCTGCATGGCCTGTATCACAATCGGGCCATGTGCCTGCCCTACGTCGGCATGTACCGCAACTTGGGCTATAACGTCCTGCTCGTAGACCAGCGCGGCCACGGCGAAAGCGGCGGCCAGACTGAATGGGGCGTCCAGGAAGCCGACGACATCGGCCGATGGGTACAGTGGCTGAAAGAAAAAGACGCATCGATGACCGTTGGCCTCCACGGCGTATCCCTGGGCGCGGCTATGGCACTCTTGTACGCCGGCAGCGACGCCGGACGGGACGCGGCCTTCGTCGTCGCCGACAGTTCCTACGGCAACATCGTGTCCCTGGGACGGGAAAAGCTCATGGCGGCGGCCCAAGACGACCGCCTCGTCTGGGAATACGATATCCTCATGCCCTTTTTCCAAGGGGCCATGTGGTATCACACGGGCAAGTTTTTATCAGACATCGAGCCGGCCCACGCCGTACGGTCGATACGCTGTCCCGTCTTGTTCCTCCACGGGCAGGAGGACCGCCTCGTGCCGGTAAAGACGGTCTGGAGCCTCTATGAAAACTGTGCCAGTGCAGAGAAATACGTCCATGTCTTCGAAGGCTCACCCCACGCCGTCGGCATTTCTACAAACCGAAGGGAATACCGGCAGCTCGTCACGGAATTTCTCTTGGACACGCAGTAACGAAAGGTCGCAGAAACTACAGCATGATAGAATACAAAGAAATAATGGATAACAAAAAGAAATACTTGCCCCTGCTGCTGATAGCAGACGAGCAGGAGTCGGCTATCGACGCCTATTTGGAGCGCGGACGCCTGTACGTCATGGAAGACGGCGGCGTCCGCGCCGTCTGCGTCGTGACCGACGAGGGAGAGGGCGTATTGGAAATTAAAAATCTGGCCGTCGCCCCGCCGTGGCAGTGCTGCGGATACGGGCGGGCCTTTGTCGAATATATCCGGCGGCGCTATCGGGGCGCCTTTCATACGCTGCAGGTCGGCACCGGCGACAGCCCCTTGACGATACCCTTTTATGAGGCCTGCGGATTTGTGAAATCACACTGGGTCAGAAATTTTTTCATAGACCACTACGACCAGTCCTTCTATGAAGGCGTATTAGAGAGCGATTTGAAAGTTTT
>USGG01000079.1 GCA_900554215.1 uncultured Megasphaera sp. | reverse complement strand
ACGTCCGGGTCACGATGAGGTTGTCGAACTCGCCGAGGAGGGACAGGGCCGACTCGGATTTGTCCAAAAAGTCGCCGTAAGCTTCGTCGACGAGGACGAGGACGCCTTTTTCCCGGGCCGCCGTCAAAATCCGCCGCAGGTCGGCCATGGACAAGGCCTGCCCCGTCGGGTTGTTGGGATTGTCCAGGTAGGCCAGGCGGTGATGTTCGCTGATAGCCGCGACATATTCGTCTACAGGGAAGGCGAAATGGTCCTCTTCCCGCAGGGGCACGACGTCGACTTCGGCTCCGCAGGCCCGGGCGTCCGTCGTATACGACGAAAAGCAGGGCTGGGGAGCGAGGACCTGCGTCCCGTCTTCCAGAAAGATGGAGTTGACAGCCCGCAGGGCGCTCATGGAGCCGCTCTGCATGCTGATTTGGCTGACGTCCAGCGATGCGACGTCGGAAAAATACTCGCAGATATGCCGCCGCGTTTCCACGTAGGGATGAGCCGGATAGCTGGCCAGGACGTCAAAGGTCGCCGCGTACATGTCCTTCGTCAGCTTCGGCGTGACGCCGCAGGGGTTGATGCCCAGGGAGCAGTCGATAATATCCTTTTCCAGAGCCGTCCCCTCGTCCTTCAGGTAGCTGTGCCTCACCATGCCCTGCAGGGCCCGGCGAATACGATATTCCATAGGTAAAACCTCCTCATGACGCAAATCCCGCCGAGGCAGCCTGATCCAGGCGCAGGGGCAGAACGCGTTTCATAATTTTCCGCTCATATTGATAAAATATGATGTTTTGTTCTTCATTATAGACTACGTAAATCCTTTTGTAAAGTAAAACGATTGTGTATTAAAGTATACAAAACAAGCCTCGGCATAACCCAAAAAACGGGCCGAGGACATGTCGTTCCTCAACCCGTTTTGGTGTAGTTCAATCTGCTATTCTGCTTGTTCGTTTTGGAACGCCGCCAGCTGCTCTCTTGTCGGCAAGCCTTCGTTGTCGCCGGCGACCTGGATGACCATAGCTCCGACGGCGGCGCCCCGGCGGGCCGCTTTTTCCATGGACAAGCCTTCCAGCCAGGCGCTGGTAAAGCCGACGGCGAAGCCGTCTCCGGCTCCGACCGTATCGACGACGTGGTCTACGCGGTAGCTAGGTACGTACTGTCCGCCTTCTCGGTCGGCGACGTACGTGCCGCTGCTGCCGCCCAGCTTGATGACGACGAGCTTCGCGCCCCGTTCCAGATAATAGCCGGCGATGGCCTTTTCATCGTCCAGCCCCGTCAGTATCTTTCCTTCGCTGAGGCCGGGCATGACGATGTCGGCGTACTGAGCGGCGTCGTTGATGACGCTGGCCATCGTTTCCGTATCGGGCCAGAGCATGGGCCGCAGGTTCGTATCGAAGGAAACGGACACGCCGCGGCGGCGGGCTTCCTTCATGAGGGCCACGACGGTCTGGCGGCACGATTCCGACACGGCCAGGGGAATGCCCGTCGTATGGACGTGAGTCACGCCGTCCCAGCAGATGCCCTGCAAGTCGTCAGGCGTCATGAAGGAAAAGGCCGTGTACTTGCGGATGTTCGCCACGGCCGGGTCGCCTTCCAGGACCCGTTCCTTCATCTGAAAGCCCGTCATGTGAGCCTCGTCGGTCTGCACATAGTCCGTATGGATTCCGTTGTCTTTCAAAAAGGCCCGGATGCTGCGGCCGAAGGGGTCGCCGCCGACCTTGGAAATATAGGATACGTCGTGGCCTAAGCGGGCCATGCCGACGGCGTAATTCAATTCGGCTCCGCAGACGTGGCGGGAAAATCGCTCCACTTCGGCCAAATCGCCGGGCCGGTCAGCAATGAGCAGGCCCATGGCTTCGCCGATCGTTAATACCTTTGCCATACAAATCCTCCTGTTCCAGCCAAAAGCCGCCGCATAAAGAATATAGTTTTTCTTTCAGCGCGGCGGCTTCCTTTACTGCTCGTATATGAACTTAGTACTTATTAAATGAACAACGATAAAATTAACACTACGCCTAACCCGACGACGGAGTTGATTAATTCCAGCAAGCCCCACGTTTTGAAGGTTTGGCCGATAGTTAAGTTGAACGTTTCCTTCATCATCCAGAAGGCCGCGTCGTTCGGCATGGTAATCGTATTGCTGCCGGCGGCTGTCGCCAGCATGAGCAAGGTCGGATTTACGTTGAACACGGGAATCAGCGGCGCTACGATGCCGGCGGCGGTAATAGCCGATACAGCGCCCTGGCCCGTAGCCCAGCGGATAATGACGGTGATGAAGAAGGCTAAAATCAGCGGCGAAATGGACAACCCCGTAACGGCGGCCGCAATGTGTTCGCCCACGCCGGCGTCGACGATGACCTGCTTGAATACGCCGCCGGCTCCGATAATCATGACGACTGTCGAAATGCCTTTAATCGCCGACGTAATGGAGTCCGACGTTTCAGAAATCGTACGGCCGGCACGGACGCCGAACACGTACATCGCAACCAGTACGGCTACCAACAGGCTGACGTTGGGGCTGCCCAGGAACTCAAATACAGTGTATACGAGGGAGCCTTTGGCAGCGAAGTTGGCAATGACCGTGTGGCCGATCATGAAGACTGCCGGAAGCAGGGGAATGAGCAGGCAGATCAAGAAGGGCGGAAGTCTGAACGAGCCGAGGGACGTTTCGTCGATGTTCCCCAATTTAGGCGCTGCATAGGTATCGATGCCCTTTAAGAATTTCGGCAAAATAATACCGGCGCAGACGATAGAGGGAATGACGACGACGAGACCGAGAAGATATACCATACCGCCGTCCGCGCCGAAGGCGTCAACCAAAGCGACAGGGCCCGGTTGCGGGGGAAAGAGGCTGTGAGCCTGCGCAATAGCCGCCAAGGCCGGAATAATCAAAAACATATAGGGAATCTTCGCTTCCCTGGCGATGCTGACGACGAGAGGGACGACGACCATGAACGCGACTTCAAAAAACATGGAAATCCCGAAGATAACGCCGACGGCCAGCACGCCCCATTTCAGCATGCGGACGCCGCAATGGGCTACGATCGTATCGGCGATCTTTTTCGACGCGCCGCAGTCAGTCATGAGCTGGCCGAGAGCCGCGCCGAGGATGACGATCAGGCCGACGCCGCCTAAGGTGCCGCCGGCGCCTTTCGTAATCGTCTTGATGAGCGTCGTCGTGTCCATGCCTTCCATGAAGGCGACAAAAATAGCGATTAATAAGAGAGCGACCATGCTGTGCATTTTAGCTTTTACCGTTAAGAATAGCAGCAGTGCAATGGCGACGATTACCCATACGACGGGCAATAAATGTTCCATGATAAAACCTCCTAAACAAATTATGGTTGCAGATTCTAGGAGCGTAAGCCCCTAGAATCCGCTAATTGCGATTATTTCACGTACTTGACTAATGTATTGCGGACAGCATGGGGGCCGGCGATGAGTTCTTCGAAGTAGCCTTCGATCTTTTCGCCGAGGCCGGCTTCGTACAGGTCGCTGCCGAAAATCCCCTTGTTGGACAGGATGGGGCGGAGCTTGCCTTTGGCCGAGGCAACGTCGCCGAGGACGACGCCCTGCAGGGCTTCCTGCACGTTCTGGAGCAGCGGGTCCGGGCTCGGCGTGAAGGCCTTGCCTTCGTCGTCGACGGCCAAGAGATAGCGGCACCAGCCGGCGATGACCAGGGGCACGTAAGTCAGGTCTTTCGCTTTATCGCCGTAAGCGCGGATCGTTTCACCGAAGCGGATGCCGACCTTCTGCGACGTGTCGGTAGCGATGCGCTGGGGCGTGTCGGGCAGGTTGCCGTTGGTCAGGCGCTGTTCCAGGACTTCGGCGATGAAGGCCTTCGGGTCGAGGACGCCGGGGTTGGTGACGACGGGCAGCCCTTCGCCGTAGCCCATCTGTTCAATGAGGCCTTTGAGCTGGGGGTCCTTCATTTCGTCGGCGATAAGGGTGTAGCCGAGGAGGCAGCCGTAGACGGCCAGGGCCGTGTGCAGCGGGTTGAGGCAGGTGCAGACCTTCATCCGTTCTACCTTGTCTACCGTTTCCCGGTCCGTAAAGATGACGCCGGCTTTTTCGAGGGCCGGGCGGCCGTTGGGGAACTTGTCTTCGATGACCAGGTACTGGGCATTTTCGGCATTGACGAAGGCGGCGTAGGTGCCTTTATTCGTATGGATCAGCTCCGTATCACCGAAGCCGATGCCTTTCAGGTATTCCTGTACCTTTTCCGACGACCGGGGCGTAATCTTGTCGATCATGCTCCACGGGAAGGAGACCTTCGTTTCGTCGTTGATGTAATCGGCAAAGCCCGGTTCGGCCACGCCGTTGGCGACCCACTGCTGTGCAAAGGCCGTCATGGCTTCTTTGATCTTGTCGCCGTTGTGGGAGCAGTTATCGAGGCTCAGGAAGGCGAAGGGGTACGCGCCGGCTTTGTAGCGGGCGTAGGCCAGGGCGGCGATGGAGCCCATGGAGCTCGTCGCGTGTTCCGGGCCGTTTTTCATGTCCTCGGCGACGGCAGGGAAATAGTTGCCGGCGTAGTCCGTCAGCTTGTAGCCCTTTTCCGTAATGGTGAAGCTGGCTACCTGGAGGGACGGCGCTTCGAAGATTTCCTTGAGGCGCTTCCAGTCTTCTGCGAAATCGGGACGGCAGACGACGGATTCGACGACGGAGCCGATGACTTCGTTTTCAAAGCGGCCGTCGGCGTACATGGTGACGGCCAGGCTCAAATTGTCGAAGGGGCGGTATACGTGTTCGATGACTTCTTCGTCGTACGTTTCGGCCGTAATGATGCCGGTCTTAGCCAGTCCTTCGTTGAGCAAACGCTGCTGGAGGGCGGCGATGAAGGCGCGGAAAATATTGCCGCCGCCGAAATGAATCCACTGGGGCGCTTCCTTCGTCGCTGCTTCGACAGCCTCTGTATCGAACTGATACAGGGCGATGCCGGCTTGTTCCCAGGCAGCCTTGTCTTCGACGAGGCTGCGGCGATGTAAATGTAGCATGTCAGGTTCCTCCTTATCGTATACGTCCTATTTCTGGCCGCAAATGCGGTTGATAGCGTCCCAAAGGCCGCAGAGGTAGTTGGCGCCGAGGGCGCGGTCGTACAAGCCGTAGCCGGGACGGCCTTCTTCGCCCCAGATCATGCGGCCGTGGTCCGGACGGATGGGGCCGTCGAAGCCGATGTCGTAGGCGGCCTTGACGATTTCAAACATGTCGAGGTTGCCGATCTGCGATTTATGAGCCACTTCGTTGAATACCCACGGTTCGTGAACCTGTACGTTGCGGATGTGGAGGAAGTTGACGCGGCCCATCTTGCCGAACTTGCGGATGATGTGGGGAATATCGTTCTGGCGGTTGGCGCCGAGGGAACCCGTGCAGATGGTGAAGCCGTTGCTCGGGCTGTCTACCATAGCGGCGATCTTGTCGAGGTCCGATTCGTTCTTTACGATGCGGGGCAGGCCGAATACGGAAATGGGGGGATCGTCGGGATGGATGCCCATCTTGATGCCCACTTCTTCAGCCACGGGGATGACGGCTTTGAGGAAGTATTCCAAATTCTTGCGCAGGCCGTCTTCGTCCATGCCTTCGTACGCTTCAAACAGGCGGGTCAGCTCTTTCAGCCGTTCCGGTTCCCAGCCGGGGAGGACGTAGCCGTTGCTGTTTTCCAGGACTTCCTTTACCATGTCCTGCGGCGTCTTGCCGGCTACCATGTGGTAGTCGTAAGCCAGGACCGTCGAGCCGTCGTAGAGGGGCTTGGCCAGCTCCGTGCGGGTCCAGTCGAAGACGGGCATGAAATTGTAGCATACCATTTCGATGCCGGCCTTTGCGGCGTTGCGCAGGGACTGGATGTAGTTTTCGATGTACTGGTCGCGGCTGGGAAGGCCGAGCTTGATGTCTTCGTGAACGTTGATGCTTTCCAAATCCTTGAATACGAGGTTGTTCGCTTCAGCCTGCTGTTTGATGTGAAGCAGCGGCTCTACGGGCCACACTTCGCCGACGGGAATGTCGAACAATGCGCCGACGATGCCGTCCATGCCGGGGATCTGGTCGATCTGCTGCAATGTAATCTTGTCGTCTTTTTCTCCGTACCAACGGAAGGTCATTCTCATGCTCATACTGGTTTGCTCCTTTTGCATATGTGCTGAATACTTGGTTACCTAAATGGTGTCTTTCGTTGTTTACATACTACCATACTAGTGTTATGTTAAGCAATATATTTTTCGTTGCTTGCAAATATGCTATAGTTATTCGATTTTCTATCTATTTATGGTATAGCGTATGCTATTTCCGCCCATAAAAAAAGGTTCTATAATAAATGTTGGGGTAACGACAGACATCGTCTATCTGCCGC
>USGG01000078.1 GCA_900554215.1 uncultured Megasphaera sp. | reverse complement strand
GGGTGGCGGAGGCCGGGAAATTGATCGGCATCCCGCTGTTAGACCATATCATAATCGGGGATACTTCCTATGTGAGCCTGAAAGAACGGGGAATTCTGTAACAATGAAAAACACCAGATATTTTTTATTCGGACTGTCGGCAGTCTGTGTCTGCATGATCGGCATTACATCCTTAAACGGCAGTCTTTTGAATCCGCTGCGGAATGCGGTGGGCTATGTGCTGGTCCCGATCCAGTCGGGGATCAACGCCGTGGGCGGAAGCATCTATAAGGAGGCCAGCGCCCTGGGGAGCTTAAAGGACGCCATGAAGGAAAACGAGACCTTAAAGGCCCAGGTGGATGAACTCACAGAGGAGAATACAAGGCTCCGGGCAGAGCAGCAGGAGCTGGAGCGGCTCCGGGAGCTTTATGAGCTGGATACCCAGTACATGCAGTACCAGAAGGTGGGGGCCAGGATCATTGCCAAGGATTCAGGAAACTGGTTTTCTGTGTTCCGCATCGACAAGGGGGCGGACGACGGTATTAAGGAAAATATGAACGTCATTGCCGGCGGCGGCTTAGTGGGCATCGTCACGGATGTGGGAGCCAACTATGCCACGGTCCGGTCCATCATCGACGATTCCAGCCAGGTCAGCGCCATGGCCCAGCAGTCCGGGGATACGTGCATGGTGTCTGGGGATCTTAAGCTGTTCAAGGAGGGGCGGCTGAACCTGGGATATATGGAAAAGGACGACGATATCCGGGACGGGGATATGATCGTAACCTCCAACATCAGTGAAAAATTCCTGCCGGGTATCCTCATCGGCTATGCTACGGATATCACGGTGGACTACAATGACAACCTGACGAAATCCGGCTACGTGATCCCGGTGGCCCAGTTCGACCGTCTCCAGGAGGTGCTGGTGATCACAGATCTAAAGGAGGCAGGGCCTGAATTTGATGAATAGTAATTTAAAACAGATCGCGCTGAACCTTGTCCTGCTTTTGCTGGCGTTTTCGGTCCAGACCTGCGTGTTCCCGCTGCTGCCGTTCCTTTCAGCCTACCCGAACCTGATGCTGATCCTGATCTTCTCCTTTGGGTTTATCCGGGGAAGCGCGTCGGGCATGTGCTACGGACTGGTGGCCGGACTGCTGATGGACCTTTCCTCCGGCGGCCCCATGGGATTTTATACGCTGTTCTATATCTGGATGGGATATTTAAACGGCATTGCCACCAGATATTATTACGAGGATTATATCACGCTGCCCCTGGCCCTCAGCGTGGTCAATGAACTGGCATACAACCTGTACCTGTATGTATTCGGCTTTCTGTTCCGGGGACGCCTGGGCTTTGGGAAGTCTGCTTTACGGCGGAAGATCCCATATGGTTACTGCGGAGGCTGAGCAGTACCGGTATCGTCCTTGCGGAAGGTGATATAGGGGTAAGGCGCGAGCTGCTCCGGACGCAGGGAAGCAAAGCTCGACAGGGGATGATGTCTGCTGATGATGACGTGTTCCGGCAGCGTTGCCAGCTGGGTGAAGACTAGGCCGTGAGCGGCCAGTTTGCGCTCCAGTACGGCCTGGTTGAGGGATGAAGCACATAGGATGCCGACGGAGGCCGCACCGGAGCCGACTTGTTCGACGACGTCCGTTCCCTTTCCTTCGCGCAGGGCGATTTCATAAGAACGATCGGCCACCTCGCCGATCAAGGCGGCCAGAGCCGGCGTAACGAAATGGTAATGCTGCGAGGCGACGGTCAATTTCAACGGCGTCGGCTCGTGCTTGCCGGCAAACCGACTGCGCACGGCGTCGGCCTGCTCGACGAGGAGACGGGCGTACGACGCCAGCTCCTTGCCTTCCGGCGTAAAGTCTACGCCGCGGTTCGTCCGCTTTAAAATCGTAATGCCAAGCTCTTTTTCCAGCTCGCGCACGGCCTTCGTAATGCTCGGCTGGGTGACGAAGAGGCGTTTTGCCGCTTCCGTGAGGGAACGGCACCTTTCGATTTCCATGATATAACGACATTGCTGCAAGGTCATACGCTTCATCCTTTCAGTTTGCTGATATAACTTCATTCTATGGCCGGGCATGAATAATGTCAAATTTCTTTTTACCCTGTCTTATGGTATGCTTGTAGTACAGACAGGCAAAGGAGGCTGGAGGAATATGGAGTATATCGTTCGTCCCTATCGGCGCGGTGAAGAGCAGTACGTCGCCGACGCGCATCGGCGGCTGTATCCGGCCGAATACGGCTGGGGGCCGGCTTTTACGGAGTATGCTGCAAAGATCGCCGTGGATTTTGCCGGCGCGCAGCAGGAGGGGGAAGCCCTTTGGGTAGCCGAGTGCGGCGGCAGGCTGATCGGCAGCGTCATGCTTTGCCAGAGCGGCGAGGCCGGCGAGGGGCAGGTTCGTCTGTTTTGCGTGGAACCGGACTACCGGCGCTGCGGCGTCGGGTCGGCATTGATGAAGACAGTTTTAGACAAGGCAAAGGAACTGGGCTGTACCCGCCTCATGCTTTGGTCGGCGGAGCCCCTGACCGATGCGATACGCTTGTATGAAAGCCTGGGATTTCATATCACAGAACGAGTGAAAAATACGGAATGGCGTCCTGACGGTGACCCGGTATACGAAATAAAAATGGTCAAGGAGTGTCTGTAAGACGCCGCGAGAAGGGGAGTGCCCTATGGAACTGCTAGCATTTTTATCGTATACTTTCGTCATGGCCTTCACGCCGGGGCCAAATAACCTCATGGCCATGTCCGAAAGCCGGCGTCTCGGTTTTCGCGGCGCGGCGCCCCTGCTGTGGGGGTTGTTCGTCAGCTTTTTCATTTTGAACGGCCTCATTTACGGCTTCATCCATTCGCTGCAGGCGGCCCTGCCGTGGATAGAAATTCCCTTAAAGGCCGTCGGCTCGGCGTATATCTTATATTTGACCTATAAGATGTTCGCGCCGTCGGCAGGCGGCGGCAGCGGCAAGGCCGTCGACAAGGGGAAACGGTTTCTGGCCGGCATGCTCCTGAACTTCACGAACGTCAAGGTCATGATTTTCATGATCATCGGCTACACGTCGTTTCTCCTGCCCGTGTATACGAGCGAAGGCCTTATCGTCGGCCTGGGAATCGTCATGTGCCTGGCCTGCGCGGCGTCCAATGTCGTCTGGGCCTTGGCCGGCGCGGCGCTGGACCGCTTCTTTAAAAACTACGAACGCCTTTTAAACTGGATATTGGCGTCTCTCCTCGTCTTTTCCGTCATAGAAATATGGCTGTAGACAGGGATGCCGCAGTATGGGAATACCCCGACAGATTGCGAAGACAAGCTGTCGGGGTATTTCTATGCCCTTCGGCTGTCTGGTCATGGCGATGACCTCAGAGGGAGCGAAGTGAATTTGGGACAATAAAAATGCTCGCATCGTATTTTAAACGATAAAACATAGGCATTAGACATAATAAGAAACGTAGTGTAAACTAAAGCCATCCTAAAGGGAATAAAAAATTAAAAGCTTTATTTTTAGGATTATGAAAATAGTTTCTTAAATAATTAGTAAAGGGAGAGATATTCCATGATGAAAAACGTAACGGCTGCTATCGTATTATGTCTGATGAGCGCGTCTGCCTTTGCCGCCGCGCCGGCCTTTGATTCGCCCGCACAGGAAGCGGCCCATTACCAGCAGGAACGGGCAAGGCAGGCCTTTGAAGAACGATACGACAAGCAGACGGCTTCGGAAAATGCTTCGTATCATGCCGTGCCGGCTTTCGACTCGCCGGAGCAGGAAGCGGCTTATTATGATAAGGTTGCCGAACGGGAAGCCTTTGAAGCGTTGTTCCATCAGCCCAGCTATAATTAATTGGCGCCATGCAGATGGAACCTTGCCTGCCTGTTGTAAAAATGCTTGCGTCGTATTTCTTTTTATTTAGAACAAGCATTAGCCCCGTTGTCATGAAAGGGATACAATATCTGTAGAGGCAAGGCGCTGGACGACGGCTGCTTGCCATATACATAACGTTTTGTATTAACCTGTAATAAAATGAGGAGGAGCTTGCTATGCGTGAGGGATTCACATATACGCGGCGGGAATTTTTGAAAAAAGCCGGGCTGGCCGGCGGCGCTATGGTCATGGCCAATGTGGCCGGCGGCATCCCGTCGGCTGCGGCGGCGACGAGCAAAGGGCAGAGCGCTGCGGACGAACTATTAAAAGGCGTGTGCGACATCCACATCCACGCTGCACCGGATGTTAAAGGGCGGTGCATCAATGAATTTGACTTTGCCTGCAAGGCTAAGGACCTGGGCTATCGGGCCGTTATGTACAAGTCGAACGAATGGAGCTGTCACGACCGGGCCTATCTCATACGCCAGGCTCTGCCGGATTTCGAAGTATTCGGCAGCTTCTGCATGAATTACACCGTCGGCGATAAGATCAACGTCCACGCGGCGAAGATGGCTGCAGAAACGACGGGGAACTGCTGCAAGTGCATTTGGATGCCGACGATGGCCGCCGTATACCCTAACGCCGTCGAAGGCCGCAGAGGACAGGGGATTCCCGTTGTCCAGGACGGCAAGGTCCTGCCGGAAGTCGTACAGGTCATGGAAATCTGCGCCGACCACGACATCATCTTTGCGACGGGCCATTCGTCGCCTCAGGAAAGCCTGCTCATGGCGGCCAAGGCTCGGGAAGTGGGCGTACGCAAATTCGTTGTCACCCATGTCAACTCCCTGATTTGGCGCATGACGGCCGACGAAATCAAGCGCTGCGTCGAGCTAGGCGCGTACATCGAAATCTGTTACCTGCCCCGCGTATGGGGTGCCGGCACGGCCATGAGCCAGTACGAACGGGAGTCGGCCCGGGATTTTATGAATTACGTTTCCGTCGCGCCGGAGCGGAGCTTTATTTCTACTGACATGGGACAGGAGAACATGCCCGACCCGTCGGAAGGGATGCGGGCCTGCATCGGCGAGCTGCTGGACGGCGGCGTGCCGCAGCCCATTGTCGATACGCTGGTGCGGCAAAATCCGGCGTACTTAATCGGACTGGAGGGATAAGCAAATGGCGATGAACCGACGAGATTTTCTCAAAAGTGCGGCCCTGACCGTCGCCGCCGGCATGGTCATGGGGCCGACGGCCCTGGCCAAAGATAAGGCGGGAAGCGGTGCGGAAGACGGCAAAGACATATTAAACTACAATCCTAAGATGAAGTACCGGCCTATGGGCCTGACCGGCGTCAAGGTATCGGCTTTGGGATTCGGCATGCTGCGCCTGCCCATGCTGGCCGACGGCAAGACCGTCGACATGAACCAGACCGTCGATATGGTCCATCGGGCCATCGACGGCGGCGTCAACTACATCGACACGGGGCGGGTGTATCTGGGCGGACAGAGCGAGCTGGCCGTAGGCAAGGCCCTGGCTAAGGGCTGGCGCGACCGGGTGTACGTCACGTCGAAGTCGCCGTGGTGGATTATGGAGTCGCCCGACGATTTTGAAAGGATGTTTGACGAATCGCGGCAGGCTATCGGCACGGACGTCATCGACTTTTACCATATCCATATGATCATGCACCGCGGCTGGAAGGAAAAGGTCATTCCCTTCGGCCTTATTGAAAAGATAGAAAAGCTGAAAGCCCAGGGAAAAATCCGCTTCATGGGATTTTCCTTCCATGACCGGCTGGGGCTGTTTAAGAAAGTCGTCGAGGCAGCGGACTGGGATTTCTGCCTTATTCAGCACAATTATCTGGACTATGAATACGAGGCCGGCGTATTGGGGCCGAAATACGCGGCGGCAAACGGCATGGGACTGGCCGTCATGAAGCCGGCGCGGACGGGCTTTTTGGCGAATCTTCCCGAGTCCATGCGAACGGCCCTGGCCTCGACGGGCATCCATAAGCCCGACAACGAGTGGGCTCTGGATTACCTGTGGGATATTCCCGAAGTCAGCGTCGCCGTCAGCGGCATGGGCTCCATGAAGGACGTAGAAGCCAACCTGCAGTACGCCGCGAAGGCCAAGCCCAACATGCTGACGCCGGACGAGCGGGAAGCCCTGGGACGGGCTATCCGGGCTTACCGCGAAACGCCGGGCCACATCGACTGCACAGGCTGCTATCAATGCATTCCCTGCCCGGAAAACGTAGCCATCGGCTATATCTTTGCCTACGTGTACAATAACTATTTGCTCCACAAGGATTTAAAGCGGGCCATGTTCGACTACACGACGTCTATGTCGCCGATCCAGCGCGGCGATCCGGCTTCGTCCTGTACGAACTGCGGCCAATGCCTGGCCAAGTGCCCGCAGGGACTGAACATTCCAGCCTTGTTAAAGCGAGTCGAAAGGGCCTTCGGCAAATAAGAGAGCTATCAAAAAAGAGCATCTTGAACTGACCCCCAAATGTAGACCAAAAATCTAACGATTGGAGGTCAGTTTTTTTATGGCGAAACACAGTTAT
>USGG01000077.1 GCA_900554215.1 uncultured Megasphaera sp. | reverse complement strand
CGCATAGGTATACACTCCATTACAGCACCTCCTGAGATAATTCCTTCATGGCGGCCGCATACTGCGCTTCATTCGGCGCCGTGCCATGCCAGTCGGCCTGGTTTTCCATGTATGACACGCCTTTTCCCTTTACGGTCTGGGCCAGGACGACAGTCGGACAGCCTTGATGCGCCTTAGCCTCCGATAATACTTGATAGAGTTTATCTATATCGTGTCCATCAACAGTCATGACATTCCAGCCAAAGCTCTTCCACTTGGCGTTAAAGGGCTGTAAATCCTTAATTGTTTTCAGCGAATCGACAAGCTGCATGCCGTTGCAGTCTACGATGAGGCAAACATTATCCAGATGATGATGGGCTGCAAAGGCCGCCGCTTCCCAAATCTGCCCTTCCTGCTGTTCGCCGTCTCCTATAAGGCAGAACACATGAGGCGTTTCATGACGGTATTTCAAAGCCCAGGCTATGCCGTTGGCAATGGACAATCCCTGCCCCAAGGACCCGACGGCGCAATCAAGACAAGGCAGCTTGACCATATTCGGATGTCCCTGCAGCGGGCTGCCTAACGAACGCAGCGTCGGCAGCCATTCTAAGGGAAAAAATCCCTTATGAGCCAATACGCTGTAATATGCCGGAGCCGCGTGGCCTTTCGATAAGATAAACCGATCTCTTCCCTCATATTTCGGCTGCTGCGGAATACACTGAAGCAAGTCGGTGAAATACAGCGTTACCAGAATCTCCACAGCCGACAGAGAGCTTCCGGGATGGCCGGAGCCGGCTAAATAAATAGCCTCGACGACGTCCTTTCGAACTTGTCTGCATAACTGCTGAAGCTGATCCATTATCAATAAGGCCTCCAAACTACGTAGTTTCGCCGTTGCACCGCAACGAGGCGATACTCGTCTTTCATATAAAAAACGCACCGTATCGCGTATTCAGCTCGCTATGATACGAATGCGCCTGCAACAAAAAAATGCAGATTCAGCTTGAGCCAAATCAATATGCGTGCATTATCATTTTACAATGATTATACAAACAAGTCAAACAAAATATGCGCATACCGTATGCATACCCATGTCCCATACTGCAAAACATCAAAAAGGCTTACAAGACCTGCATACGTGCAGGCCCTATAAGCCTTTTGTCAGTCTACACGCTTTCGTGACGCGTCGCGTTTCTTTCTGGGCGCAAATTATTTGCCCATTTCTTCTTTCAATACTGCGCCTAAGCGTTTAATGCCTTCTACAATGCGGTCTTCCGGCATGTTGGAATAGTTGAGGCGGAAGTGGTTTGCATTGCCGCCGTTCGGATAGAACGGGCCGCCCGGAACGTAAGCAACGTTCTTTTCCAATACCTTCGGCATAATTTCTTTCGCATCCATATTTTCAGGCAAGGTTACCCAAGTGAACAAGCCGCCTTCCGGATACGTGAAGGTAACGCCTTCGGGGAAATATTCCTTCATGGAATCATACATGAGGGTACGGCGTTTGCCATACAGAGCTTTAATCTTTTCAACGTGAGCATCCAGATCGAACATGTCGATAAAGTACGATGCCTGACGCTGTGCAAAGGACGAAGACTGGAGATCAACGGCCTGTTTCAATTTGACAACCTTGTCAATAATAACGGGATCGGCAACCATCCAGGCTACGCGCAGACCAGGCATGAAAATCTTCGAGAAGGAGCCCAGGAAGATGATATTGCCCTTCGTATCCATGGATTTCAAGGACGGTACGACGTCGCCGTCATAACGAAGTTCACCGTACGGATCGTCTTCAATAACGGGGAAATCGTACTTGTTGACGATATCCATAAACGCTTTGCGGCGTTCCATAGGCCACGTAATGCCCGTCGGGTTCTGGAATTCAGGAATAACATACATCAAGCGGACACGGTCGCCGTATTCGGCCAAAATCTTTTCCAATTCTTCCGGAATAATGCCTTTTTCATCCGTCGGAACTTCGACAAATTTCGGATCGCACAGTTTAAAAGCATTGATAGCCCCCAAATACGTCGGGCTTTCTACTAAAATGACGTCGTCTTTATTGAGGAAAATCTGCGCCAATAAGGACAGGCCCTGCTGAGAACCTGAAGTAATGACGATTTCTTCGGGCGTGCAATCGACTTGGAAAGCCTTTTTCATGCGAGCGGCAATTTTTTCACGGAGAGGCAGGTAACCTTCCGTCGTTCCGTACTGTACAGCCAGCTGGCCTTCTTTGCTCAAAATTTCTACGTCGACTTGCTTTAATTCTTCCAACGGGAATAATTCCGGCGCAGGCAAACCGCCGGCGAAGGAAATTACTTCCGGCATAGTCGTCAACTTAAGCAATTCGCGGATTTCCGAAGCCTTTAAGCCCATAGCGAGGTCTGAAAATTTCATTACCAATCACTCCTTAATGATTAAATGTCCCCTGTTTCCCTATGTCATTATTATATCATTAATATGAGTTTCTTTCAATTATCGTTGGATGAGAAATAGATTAAAGTTTTACGCTTATCCTTTTCCATCTGGTTTATGAGCTCTTCTTTGCTTTCAAAGCGGATTTCCGGGCGCAGCCGCTTCCGGAAGCGGACGACGATGTCCGCATCGTACATGTCGCCGCTCCATTGCAGGATATGTGTTTCTATACGGCGGTATTGGTGGGCAAAGGTCGGATTGGCGCCGATATTCGTCATGGCCGGCAGCAGCTGTCCCTGCCATTCTACTTCTGTTATATATACGCCGTCAGGCGGCACGGCCATCTGCGGCGGTATCAGCATATTAGCCGTTGGAAACCCGATCAGCCGCCCCCGGCGATCGCCCTGTACGACTGTTCCCTGCAAGGCAAAAGGATGCCCCAGCAGGGCTTCGGCCGTTTCCATGTGGCCCATCGTAACCAGGCGGCGAATGACCGTGCTGCTGATAGGCGTGGCCCGGCCCGGCCGTTCCAGCAGGGTCAGGGCCATGACGGGAATATGATGTTCCGCCATGAACTTGCGCAGCGTCTGCGTATTCCCAGCAGCTTTTGCGCCGTACGTAAAGTTCTCCCCTACGACGATAGCCGCCGGGCAGAGATATTCCAGCAGCTGCCGGCAGAATTCCTCCGGCGTTTCGTCGAGAAGATGCCGGGTCATAGGCAGCAGCACCAGGACGTCGATGCCGACGCCGGCAATATATTGGATTTTCTGCTCTACTGTAGCCAGCCGTATCGGCTCTTTTTCCGGGCACAACACGGAAAGAGGATGAGCGGCAAAGGTGACGACGACAGATTTGCCGCCCGTTTCCGCCGCCTTGTCGATAGCCGTACGCATGACCTTCTGATGGCCCAGATGCACGCCGTCAAAGGTCCCCAGCGCGACGACGGCGCCTCGGCAATTCGTTACTTCCTGAAAGGAATGGAATATTTGCATCGTATAATTACCTCACAGTACGTCGGCAAACATCTTATGCGGACGTATGACATGATGTTCTTTATCGAAATGAGCAATGCCGGCCAATTTTCGCTCCGGCGTATAGACCCGCAGCACATCACCATGGGCCAGTCCCTTGCCGGCAAAGGGCACTGCGCGGCCCTGCAGAAGGCGGGCACACTTTTCCGCCGTACAAACCGCCTTGGGAAGATCTTGAATAGCCATGTCGGCAGGCAGGATATACGCCTGCGGATCGGCTTCTAATTCTTCCAGCGCAGCTGCCTGAGCAATATCAAAGACGCCGGCCCGGACGCGGACGAGATAGGTCATGCAGGCATAAGTGCCCAGCGCCTCTCCGACGTCGCGGATGAGCGAGCGGACATAGGTTCCCTTAGAGCATGTCACAGCGATGACGCCCCGTCCGTTTTGATACGACAAAAGGCGGATCTCATATATCGTGACCCGCCTGCCCGGCAATGTAAAATCAGCGTTTTGTCTGGCCAGCTTATACGCTTTGACGCCATTGACATTGATGGCGGAATAACGGGACGGCGTCTGCTCGATATCGCCGCAGAACGACGCCAGCACGGCGGATATATCCTCGGCAGCCAAATCGGGGACAGCAGCGCTGGCAACGACTTCGCCGGTGCTGTCCTCCGTATCCGTAGCGAAGCCTAAAGCAAACTCTGCATGATATGTCTTTATCCCGTTATCTCCATATTCAATCAGCCGCGTCGCCTGCCCCAGATACACGGGGAGCACGCCGGCCGCCAGAGGGTCCAGCGTCCCGGCATGACCAATCTTCTTCATCCCGTATATGCGGCGCATCTGGCCGATTACGTCATGGCTCGACATTCCTGTCGCTTTTAATACATTGACGATTCCATTTATCATTTTACCTTTAAAAGTTCCTTCACTATCATTTTTTTTGCTTCTTCCAGCGGCGCCGCCACGGTGCAGCCTGCCGCCCGCACGTGGCCGCCGCCGCCGAAAGCAGATGCGACAGCGTTGACGTCGGTTTGTTTAGACCGCAAGCTGACCCGCGTTTCTTCCGGACCGACGTACTTTACCGTAAAAGCCACGTCGACGCCCTGAATCGTGCGGATGTAGTCGATATAGCTTCCCGTATGCTCGCCCGTATACTGCAGCAAGTCCGGCGTAAACGAAAGGCAGGCAACCTGACCCTCGCCGAACAATTCAATATGGCGCAGCACCTCCGACAGGGCCTGAAGCTTCGCCAAAGACCGGGCTTCCAAATGCTCGGAAACGACGTTCGGCTGCGCGCCGGCTTCGACCAGCAGCGCCGCCATGCGCAGCGTATGGCCCGTCGTATTGCTGAACTTGAAGAATCCGCAGTCCGTCGCAATGGCCATGTATAAGGCGTTCGCCATAGACGGCGAAAATTCAGCCTGCCAATCATCCAACAGCTCGGTTAAAATTTCTCCCGTCGCGGCGCAGTCCGTCCGTACATATTCCCAATCAGCAAAATGCAGGTTGGAAATATGATGGTCAATATTCAGGATCTTCCCCTTCGCCAAGACTTCGGCCGCGCCTATGCGATCCATACCGGTCGCATCGAGCACGACGGTCAGCCAGGACTCGTCGGTCTGCACCTGGTCGGGACGCCGTATCTGCTCCGCCAGCGGCAGAAAGAAGAACTTGTCATCTATGTCGTCATCCAAGGAGACGACAACCTGCTTGCCCAGACCTTCCAGCCATTCCTGCATCGCCAGCAGGCTGCCTACGGCATCACCGTCGGGACTGACGTGGGCAGTCAGCAGGATGCGGTCATGCTGCTCCAGGATACGGCGTACTTCCTGAGATGAACAATTCATGAAACTCAGTCCTTTTTTTCTATATCACGAAGTATTTTATCGATTTTCATGCCGTAATCGAGAGATGTATCTTCTTTGAATTCAATAGTCGGCGAATAGCGTATGCCCAAACGGCGGCCCACTTCCGTACGGATATAGCCCGTCGCGTTTTTCAGCGCTTTCAGGGTATTTTCTTTTTCTTCCGCCTTGCCAAACAGGCTGACATATACCGTCGCTTCGCGCAAATCGCCGGTAATCCGCGCGTCCGTCACGGTGACGGGGCCGCCCGCGGCGATCTGGCGCTTGAAGAGCGGGATGACCGAGCCGTTTGAACCGAGAACGTTTCCGAAACGGACGGCAGCGAAGGTGGTGTCCGAGCACTGTGCCATGGACTGCACGATCATCTCGCACAGCCGCTTGCTCGCGCCCATGATATTTGTGGGGTTGACCGCCTTGTCGGTCGATATTTGAATGAACTTCTGCACGCCGCAGGCATCCGCGGCACGGACGAGGTTGAGCGTGCCGAAAACATTGTTGCGGATGGCCTCCTGCGGGCAGGACTCCATGAGCGGGACATGCTTGTGCGCCGCGGCGTGGAACACGACCTCGGGACGGTAGCGGTCCATCAGGCGCATGAGTCGCGCGCCGTCGCGGATCGAGCCGATCTCGACCGCGAGGTCAAGGTCCGCACCGTATCGGAATTTCAGCTCCTGCTGAATGTCGTAGGCGTTATTCTCATAGATGTCGAAGATGACGAGCTTTTGGGGGGAATATTTCGCGATCTGGCGGCACAGCTCCGAGCCGATGCTCCCTCCCCCGCCCGTAACGAGAACGGTTTTGCCGCGCAGCATGGCTTTTATCGGTGCAGGGTCAAGCATGACCTCGTCGCGGCCGAGCAGATCCTCGATCTGCACCTCCCGCAGCTGGGATACGGTTGCAGTCCTGCCGATCAGCTCAAGGGTGCCGGGGAGGGTCATGACGTGGATGCCGCCTTCGCTCAGACCTCTCAGCACCGCGCTGCGCTGCTCGTCAGGCATGGAGGGGATGGCAAAGATGGCGTTGGTCAGGCCGACGGCGGACATCTTCGCGACCGCTTCGTCCAGCGTGCCGCGCACGGGAACGCCGTGGAGCATTTTGCCGCGCTTGGTGCGGTCATCGTCGAAGAAGCACTCGGCGCGGTAGCGGCTGGCGGGATTCTGCCGAAGCTCCGAAACGAGCTGCGCGCCCGCCTCGCCCGCACCGAGAATGGCGACGGGCACAAGCGAGCTGCGGTCACGCCGCAGCATTCGCGTGCGGTAGCCGCGGTAGAGAAAGCGCACGGTCAGCATACCGAGCACCCACGCGCAGGCGATGCCGAGGAGCAGGACGAAGGACATCGTCCCCATCGACGAAACACGGGCAATGACCTCGTAGGCGGCAAAACCGCACAGCGCCGCGGCGAGCCGCACCCACAGCTCCCCGGCGCCGACGCGCTCCACGCTCTCCGCCGCGCTGATCGGAACGCTCGCTATCGTTTCGTTTCCGGCAACGTACCGGAGCGTACCGAGAAGCTGCCCGGCGGCAACGGGCGCGTCCACCTTCTCCGGCAGCTCGTAAACGGCGGAAAGCTCCTTCTGCTCGCGCGTGAGCGCGCGCAGCTTCTTTGGGTCAG
>USGG01000076.1 GCA_900554215.1 uncultured Megasphaera sp. | reverse complement strand
GGGAGGTCGGGACGACCAATAAAACCCACATATCAGACTACAGCCGGGCCGTCGGCGAAGGTACCGGCGCGATTATGAAAGTCCATACGAGCAATTATCGCATCATAGGGTTTTATGAAAGCGTGCCCGCTCAAGAACTGTCCGAACTGGCTCACGCCAACGGCCTGCCCCTCATCAACGATCTGGGCAGCGGGTTATTCGTCGACATGCGCCGCTTCGGCCTTCCCTACGAACCGACAGTAAAGGAAGTCCTGAAACAAGGCTGCGACGTCGTCATGTTCAGCGGCGACAAGCTCCTCGGCGGGCCGCAGGCCGGCATTATTGTCGGCAAGGCCGAGTATATTGAGCCGATGAAAAGGCACCAGCTGCTGCGGGCCCTGCGGGTCGATAAGATGACCCTGGCTGCCCTGGAAGCGACGCTGCAGCTGTACCGGGACGAAGACCTGGCGATACGGTCCATCCCTGCGCTGCAGATGCTGGCGCGGACGCAGAAGGAATGCCTGCGGCGGGCTGATATGCTGGCTCAGATGCTGCGGACTGCCGACGCGGCTCTGCAGGTACAGACCGTGCCGGTCCGCGATATGGTCGGCGGCGGCTCCTATCCGGAATATACGCTGCCGGGGTATGCTGCAGCCGTCGCGTTGGAAGGTCTGACGGCGGCAGAATTGGAACGCCGCCTGCGCCATGCTGAAATTCCCATCGTCGCCAGAGTGCAGCAAGACCGGCTATGCCTGTCCGTACGGACGCTGCGGGACGACGAATTTCCCCTGATCTGCACGGAAATTGCCAAGGCCGTAGCCGGAGAATAACAAACAGCGAAGACCACGACGTACGGGTCTTCGCTGTTTGTTTGCTATGATCTGACGTGAACGGCGCCGTCGGCAGTTAGGAAACATTCTGCCGGCTGCTCCTGTGATGAGAACTGCATGGGCGATAAGACGGCGGCGTAGCTTCCGGCATTGGTAACGACGAGGAGGTCGCCGCACGTCAGCGGAGGCAGCCATATATCTTCGGCCAATACGTCGGCGGCGGTACACAGGTTGCCGACAACCGTTACTTTTTCGAGGGGTTCGTCCTTCTGCAGCGGCAGGATTTGAAAGGCGTCTGCCGATGTAAATAGGGGCTCCGTGCCGGTCAGCTCCTGTTTTCCGGCGTAGCTCTTGATTACGTGAGCCAGAGAGGGCCGTATAAATCCGTTCAGCGTATTTTTTACGATTACGTATTTTTTTCCGTAAGATTGCTTGCAGTCCAACACCTTCGTCACATATAAGCCGCTTTTTCCTACGACGTAGCGCCCCGTTTCGATGAGGATCTTAGTACGACGATGGCGAGATTGGAATGCTTGCAGCTGTTGACCGAGCAGCCGGCTTAAAGCGGCTAAATCCAAGGGAGCGTCTGTTTTGGAGTAGGGAATGCCGAGGCCGGAACCCATGTTGAGGAAGGCCGGTTCGCCGCATAACTGGCTGAAGGTTTCGGCCAGGGCCAGCACGTTGGCATAATACGACGCCAATACGTTGGCTTGCAGCTCCTGGCTTTTCAGGTGGACGTGAATGCCGATGATCTTTACGTTCGGGCAGCTGCCGCTGCGTATGAAATCGAGGGCCAGATCTTCGTCGATGCCGAATTTGGATGGATGACCGGCTCTGCCGTAAAATGAAAAACGCGGATTGATGCGGAGTCCGATGGAGGCGACGATGCCTGCTTGGTCGGCAGCCTGTTGAATCCGCTGGATTTCGCCTATGCTGTCGGCAATGATCGTAGCCGATGAAAGGGCCTGCTCTATGTCGCGCTGCGTCTTGCCCGGCGCAGAAAAGTAAATGGCCTCCTTCGGCAGGCCGGCGCTGGCTGCGGCGCGGACCTCTCCCAGGCTGGCGGCATCTGCGCCCAGACTCTGCGAAAATACGCTGCGCAATACGTCGGGATGGGGATTGCATTTTAGCGAATATAGGAACTTGACTTGCGGAAAATGGGACGTCAGTTCTTGGATGCTGCCGATAATGTGCTGTTCGTCGTATACATAGAAGCTGTCGTACTTTTCGGCCAGCCTCCGTATCGTTTCGTTCAAATTCATGGAGTTCGCCTCCTGTCCGATGGGTATAGATACTAAAAAAGACAAGGCGGCTTTGCGGGCTGCCTTGTCTGGTAGTTGGCGGGAAAGTGTAGGAATCGAACCTACCTAAGAAGCTCTTAACTCCTCATACTGGTTTTGAAGACCAGAGGGCACACCAGAACCCATACTCCCCCAAGATAGGTTCAGTATACCATGTTTGCCGCGTCGGCGCAACGGAATCCCCTCTCCTCCGGCCGGGCCCTTAGGCTTCCGGAGACGACTGGCCGATGATTTTAATGCCCTCAGCGTAGACGACTGTCGGATTCGGCGTCTTCTTTTCGATGAGGTCGACGAGGAGATGGAGGCATTTTTCGCCGATTTCCCGCATGGGAATATCGATGCGGGACAAGGACGGAATGGCGTAATCGTTGAATTCGGCCATGTTGATACCGATGGTAAATACTTCCAAGTCGCCGGGAATGGAAACGCCCAATTCATGGCAGGCGAACAGCATGCCGTGAGCCAATACGTCGGATTCGCAGAACATGGCCTTCGGCAGGCGCTTTTCTGCATAGAGCTTCTTCGTCGCGTCAATAGCGCTGGACGAAGACGTGTCGCACAGGACGATATTTTCTTCCGGAACGGGATGACCGGATTCGGCAAAGGTATTGAGAAAGCCCTTCATCCACATGCGCATGATAGGGAAGGTCGTGTCGTGGGTCAGCACGCCGGCGTCGTAAATTCCCTTATCGAGAAAATGGCGGGCTACCTGGGCGCCGACTTCATAGTTGTCCATGGTCACGCTGCTGTATTTTGGCGATTCCCTGTTAAACAGGACAACGGGATAGGAAATATCGCAGGAGTTTAAATATTCCATATCCGAATTGGACATGTTAGCGATGATGATACCGTTGAAAAATTCATTCTGCGTCGTTTCCATCTGCTTTTTCAAGTTGTCGACCTCGTAGGGAACGACGGTCAGGTGGACGACCTTATTCTGCTGCATAATTTCTTTTTGAATCCCCAGCGTAATACGGGCCAGGTAATTGATACGAAAGTCCGTCGCCCAGTAAAACGCTATGGCATAGCTATTTTCCTGTGTAGAACGCAGCTTTTTAGCCGACTGGTTCGGCACGTATTTCAGCTGTTTAGCGATTTGATGTATGCGGGCCTGTGTTTCCTTGGAGATTTTTCGTTCCTGTCCTTTGCCGTTCAGGACGATAGAAACGGTGGCGATGGAAACGCCGGCTTCACGAGCGATATCTTTAATCGTAGACATACTATACCCCCTCTATATTGTTTTATTTTGACATAAAAAAAACGAATTTTCAAGGCTAGAATAGGCTTATTTCCCCGCTATAGTATGATACAATAAATACATTAACGGTAAGTTGGGGAGGAATGACTATGACGGGAATAGACAGGCGCGTATCGGCGGCCCACATGGTGCTGGGAAAGGACTTAAATCCTCATGACACGCTGTTTGCCGGGCAGGCGGCGTCGTATATGATTGAGTGCGGCTTTCTGGCCGTGCAAAGCTTTCTGAACAGCGGCCATATCGTCTGCCTGGGATTGGACGGGCTGCGGTTTCTCCGGCCGGTCCGCAAAGGCGACACCATCGATATTTCCAGTACCGTCGTCTATGCCGGGACGACGAGCGTCGGCGCCCATATCGCCATGACGCGGCGATCCGACGGGGAGCTGGCGGCGGAATGCTTCGTGTCCTTCGTTCACATCGAAGAGGAAACGGGGCAGGCCCGACCTCACGGCGTGACGATGCCGGCGCTAGATGCACAGGGCGAGGCGTGGCGGCGCGCCTATTTAGCGTATAAAGGGATGACGGTATAATGGATTTTGCAGCGCAAGTAGACGAACGGCTCCATAACTTAGCCAAGCCGCCGGGAAGCCTGGGCCTGCTGGAGCAGCAGGTGCGTCAGGTTTTCCTGGCCTGGGGCTCCTTTCAGGAGGAACTTCGTCCCCGCCATATTATCTTTGCCGCGGACAACGGCGTCGTCCGCTCCGGCGTCGTAGCTCAGCTGTCTGATATTACGTACATGCAGAGCGTGCATATGACGGAAGGAACGTCGGCTGTGACCTGTTTCTGCCGCTGTCACGGCATTCCCTACGAAGTCGTAGACGTCGGCATCGACAGTGAAGACGCCGTCGGCGTCGACAGGAAAATCGCCAGAGGGACGGCCGATTTTTCGGTACAGCCGGCGATGACAGAGAAACAATTTGCCCGTGCCGCTGCCGTCGGCAGGGAACGGGTCAAAGCGGCGAAAGCCCGGGGATGCAACATCCTGTCCTTCGGTGAAATGGGCATAGGAAACACGACGACGTCGGCCGCCGTGCTGACGGCCATAGCGCCGGCTGGCAGCGCGTTTCTCGTCGGCCACGGCTCGTCTAAGGGCAATTACCGCCTTTGGTTTCACAAAGAGCAGGTCGTCAAGGAGGCGCTGCAAAAATATAAAGAGGAAATCCAATCGCCGGAGGACGCTCTGCGCTGCGTCGGCGGCTTCGATTTGGCCGCCTTGTACGGCGCGATGCTGGCCTGCGCCGAGGCTAGGCTTCCTTTTTACATCGACGGATTTATTACGGCCGTAGCCCTGGCCTGCGCCGTGAAAACCCATCCGGCCGTGCGGCAGTACGCGCTGCCGTCGCACATTTCCCGCGAGCCCGGCATGAGCGCGGCCCTGCGGCTGTGCGGCATAGACGAATACGACGTGCCCATCCACGCCGACATGGCCCTAGGTGAAGGCACAGGGGCCGTGCTGGGCGTCGTCATGCTGAAGACGATGCTGTATGCCGTAGGGCATATGGCGACGCTCGACGGCATCAACGGCGAAGCGGAAGAACGCCATCGCAGGCGTATGGAGAAAGGGGCGGAACACCAGGATGATAGATGAACAGCTGCGCAAGGAAGCGGCGGCTATCTTTGCCCGCATGGGATTAAGCGAAGAAGAAGCCGTCGCCTTGTTTTATAAGCGCACCGTAGAAGCAGGAAGAATGCCCTTCGGCCCGGCGTCGGAAGGGCCGGCAAAGGCAAGGCAAAAGAAAAAGCGCATGAATGAACGCTTTGCTGAATGGGATGCGTTTTAAGTATGGAGAAATATAGCTTTTGTTGGAAAAACAACATACAGGGCAGCTTTCATGGCATATACTAAGAACAAAGGAGATGATATGCCATGAAGATGTTATACAGCGACAAGCGAATTTGGATAGAAGATGAAGAGGGAAAGACTGTCGGTGAGATTGATTTCCTTCAGGATCAGAACGGGAAATACGATATTGTCCATACGGGCGTCGACCCGTCGCAGCAGGGGCAGGGAACGGCGGGAATGCTGGTGCAGGCCGCGGCGGATTACATCCGCAGTACAGGCCGTAAAACCGGCGCGTCGTGTTCCTATGCGTCAGCGTGGCTCAAACGGCATAAGGAATACGGCGATATTTACGAGCCGTAGCGTCTCGGATATTTGACGAATTGACAGGATTTACGTATAATAAACATAGAAAAAAGGCGCTGCCGGCAACGGTCAGCCCCATATCATAGGAAAAAAGAAAATCCGCCTATAGTTGGTAGCTGTGGGGCGGATTTCCTTTTATGCTTTTAATGCAATAATGCAAATTGCCACTAAGAACACGAAGGCCAACAGGTCATATGGTGTCATAGGGCATCGCCCCTTTCCGGGGCCAGGATTAACCGCCTACCGCTTTTTGCAGCGCCTAGATGTTTAGTATATGCGATATATACGGGCTATGTCAAAGGCTGTCGTATATATTTTTGGCATATGGCGTATCAACGATCAAAAGCTATGTCTTCCATGGGAAGGCATAGCTTTTTTGTTTTTTACTGTTTTAATTTTTCAATGACTTCGTCGTCGATTTTAAAGCCGTGTTCCGGGCCGGGGAAGGCGCCTTCTTTTGTTTCCTTGATGTAGTCGGCGAAGGCCTGCTTCATGAGGGCTCCGACGTTGGCGAACTGCTTGGCGAATTTCGGCGTAAAGTCGCTGAACAGGGCCAGCATGTCCTGATAAATCAGGATTTGGCCGTCGCAGTGGACGCCGGCGCCGATGCCGAGGGTCGGGATGCGCAGGGATGCCGTAATGAGCTCGGCGAGTTTTGCCGGTACGCATTCGAGGACGATGGCAAAGGCTCCGGCCGCCTCGACGGCCTTGGCTTCTTCGATGAGCTTGCGGGCCGCTTCTTCGCTCTTGCCTTGTACTTTAAATCCGCCTAAGGCGTTGACCGACTGGGGCGTCAGGCCGATGTGGCCGACGACGGGGATTCCCGCTTCGACGATGGCTTGAATCTGCGGGCATACGCTCATGCCGCCTTCGAGCTTGACGGCGTGGCATCGTCCTTCCTTCATGAGACGGCCGGCGTTGTACACGGCGTCGTAAATAGACGTCTGGTAGGACATGAAAGGCATATCGCCGACAACGAAGGCATTTTTTGCACCGCGTGATACGGCTTTCGTATGATGAATCATATCCTCCATGGTGACAGGTAACGTGTCTTCGTAGCCGAGCATGACCATTCCGAGAGAATCACCGACGAGGAGCATGTTGATACCTGCTTCGTCCATAATTTTTGCTGTCGAGTAATCGTAAGCCGTGAGCATAGTAATCTTGTTATGCGTATCTTTTTGTGCTTGCAGCGTGGCTACTGTATTTTTCATAGCGTAATCCCCCTTTCGCTGAGTATCGCAGGCATGGTATTGAACTTCATAAATCTATTTTTATATAACCGGATAACACCATATCTTTCGTTATATAAGGTTAATTGTAAAATGAATTTGAACAGGTAATCAAAAAACAAAAATCCATAGTG
>USGG01000075.1 GCA_900554215.1 uncultured Megasphaera sp. | reverse complement strand
ATTTGAGGGCAGCGAGTCCAAGGTGACGCTCATGACGCTGCACGCTGCCAAAGGGCTGGAATTTCCCATCGTCTTCCTCGTAGGCCTCGACGAAGGCCTGTTCCCTCACAGCCGTACCCTCATGGATTCGTCGCAGGTAGAAGAAGAACGCCGCCTGGCCTACGTAGGCATCACGCGGGCTGAACGGCAGCTGTACGTGACCAATGCTTCGACGCGGACGATGTACGGCCGCATATCGGCGTATTTGCCGAGTCGTTTCTTAAACGAAATCCCGGCGGAGCTCATAGAAGAATTCCGACGCAAGACAGCCATGCCCCAGCAGCCGCCGTCCGTGCCGGGACGGCAGCGCGTATCGATTCTGTCCAAGCCCGTGGCGACGACGCTGCCGAAAAAGCATGCCGTCGACACGTCCTTTGCCGCCGGAGATAAGGTGCGCCATAAGATTTGGGGCATAGGCACCGTCCTGGATGTCATCGGCGAAGGGCAGAACATGCAGATGAAGATACAATTTCCGACGAAAGGCGTCCGGCAGGTCGTCGTCAAGTACGCACCGCTGGAAAAGGCTTAGCAGGAAGCGAGGAGACAGACTATGACCAAGGGCTTGGAAACGGCCATGTCGTCTATCGACATTTGTTCGGCCAGACAAGCTACGATTAAGGATAAAATGGAAATGGTGCTGGATATCGGCCAGCTGCTCATGGAGAGCGGCGGCGATTCGAAGAGCATCGTCAGGGATATGCTGCGGGCGGCGGCCTATTTAGGGCTGCATTGGAAGCATTTGAACTTCCACATGACCTATACGACGATTATGGCCAATTACGACAGCGAGAAGAAATCCTATACAGTGTTTCGGAAATGCCGCATTCACGGCATCAACATGACGACGATTGCCGACGTCAGCCAGCTGTCCTGGCGGGCTTTGGAGCAGAAATATGAAACGGGAACCTTCAAGGCCGACTTGGAAGGCATGAAGGAAAAAAGTACGCGCCGCCATTATCCCCAGTGGGCGACGTCGCTGGCGGCGGGCATTGCCTGCGGCGGGTTCTGCAAATTATTCGGCTGCGACTGGGTTGCCTTTGTCTATACGGCCTTGGCTGCCTGCATCGGCTTCTGGGTGCGCCACGGCTGCAACCGCTTCGGCGTCAATCCTTACATCAGCATTGCCGCGTCGGCGTGCATCGCGACGGCGGCGGCCTATTGGACACAGGTACTGCCGGGATCGGCAACGCCATGGTTTCCCATGATTGCCTGCATGCTGTTTCTCGTGCCGGGCGTGCCGCTCATCAATTCCTTTGACGACCTCATGAACAACTACATCGTATCGGGCATGACCCGGTCCATGAACACGATGCTCGTCGTCCTGGCTATGACCTTCGGTATCGTCGGGGCCATCAGCCTGTGCCAGATTCCGGCCTATTCGACGTACGATATCGTGCCTGACAGCATCTATGGCTCTCAAGCCATCGCCGCAGCACTGGCGGCCATGGGGTTTTCCGTCATCTTCAATATCCCGCCGCGCCTGCTGCCCGTCGCCGGCATCGGCGCCGTCATGGCCGTCGGCACGCGGAATATCCTGGCGATCGGCTTTGATGTTCCCATGGCCTGGGCCTCCTTTTGGGGGGCAGCCCTCATCAGCATCGTCGGTTTCAAGCTTGCCGGCCGCCTTCGTGCCCCCAGGTCTGTCGTAACCGTCCCGGCTGTCATTCCCATGATTCCGGGCGTCCTCATGTACCGCCTGCTCATCGGCATTTTTTATATTCCCTCCCTGGACCCGCAGGGGCTGCTCACGGCCATACAAAGCGGCGTCCAGGCCTTTATGATTATCCTGGCCATCGCCTTGGGCGCGACGATTCCCGACATGATCGCTCATCAGTTTATCGAGCGGTCGAAGCACCAGCGTCTTTGCCATCTGCTGGCCGTTGCCCGTTCCGGCGAGGACAGCGCTTTTGAAATCGAAACGGATATAGACCAGGCCAGCAACTTGAAATAGCTGCGCATATTTTTACAGGAGGCACGTATGGATGATGTAAAGCAAAAAGCACGTCTCTTAGAGCTGCGTCACATAATTGATGAACTGAGCTATCAGTATTATACACTGGACAAACCGACCGTAACGGACTACGAGTACGACATGATGTACCGCGAATTGGAAACGATTGAAAGGGATCATCCCGAATGGGTAACGCCCGATTCGCCGACACAGCGCGTCGGCTCGAAGATTTCCGGCGGCTTTGAAAAATACACGCACGACCAGCCCATGCTCAGCTTAGGCGACGTGTTCAACGACGCCGAGCTCATGGAATTCGACCAGCGCGTCCGCAATGATTTAGGCGGCGAAGCGCTGGAATACGTCGTCGAGCTGAAAATCGACGGGCTGGCAGTCAACCTCATTTACGAGCACGGCCAGTTTGTACGCGGCGTCACCCGCGGCGACGGACGGGTCGGCGAAGACATTACGAACAACGTCCGTACCATCCGGACGATTCCGCTGCGCATCGACAACGATTCACCCCATATTGAAATCCGCGGCGAAGTGTACATGCCCATTGAGTCCTTCGCCCAGCTCAATGCCCAGCGCCGCGACGACGAGCTGGAGCCCTTTGCCAATCCCCGCAACGTTGCGGCCGGCTCGCTGCGCCAGCTCGATCCGCGCATTACGGCTCAGCGCAAGCTGGCGTTCTTCGCCTATGCCCTAGGAGGAAACGTCGGCGTGGAAATCCACAGCCAGGAAGAGCTGCTTGCAGACCTAAAGGCCTTCCGCTTCCAGGTTAATCCGGAATACTGCAAATGCAAGACCATGGAAGAAGTCATTGCCTATATTCACAGCTGGGATGAAAAGCGCGATACCTTGCCCTACGCAACGGACGGCATGGTCGTCAAGGTCAACTCCTTTGCCCAGCAGGAGCGGCTGGGCAACACCGTCAAGATTCCTCGCTGGGCCATCGCCTATAAATTCCCGCCGGAACAGGCGAAGACCAAGGTGCTGGGAATTTCCGTTTCCCTCGGCCGTACAGGCGTCCTGACGCCGGCGGCAGATCTTAAGCCCGTTCATTTAGCCGGCACGACGGTCAAGAGGGCGACGCTGCATAACGAGGATTATATCAAGGAAAAGGACATCCGCATCGGCGATACGGTCATTATCCAGAAGGCCGGCGAAATCATTCCCGAAGTCGTACGGGCCGTCATATCGGAACGGGACGGCTCCGAACGGGAATTCGTCATGCCCAGTACCTGTCCGAGCTGCGGCGGCCCCGTCGTGCGCAAGGAAGGGGAAGCGGCAACGCGCTGCGTCAATCCCGATTGCCCGGCTGTCGTCGGCGAAAAAATCGCCCACTTCGTGTCGCGCAATGCCATGAACATCGACGGCTTAGGCGACGCCATTGTACAGCAGCTGCTGCAGAACCACTTGATTCACGACGTGTCCGACATTTACACGCTGAAAAAAGTAGACCTTGTCGAGCTCGAAGGCTTCGGTGAAAAATCGGCGGACAACCTGCTTAAAGCCGTTGAAGCCAGCAAATCCGTCGGCCTGGCCCGGGTTCTCTTCGCCTTGGGCATCCGGTTCGTCGGCGCTAAAGCCGGCCGTATTCTGGCCGAATGTTTCGGTTCCGTCGAGGCCCTTATGGCCGCGTCGGCAGACGACTTGACGGCTATCGATGAAATCGGCCCGCGCATTGCCGAAAGCGTCGTCGCTTATTTTGGCGATGAAAAGAACCGCAGCCTCGTAGGCAAGCTCGCATCGTACGGCGTCGACATGACGGCAGAAAAACGCCAGCTCGTCAATACGTCCTTCGACGGAGAAATCGTCGTCCTGACCGGCAAGCTCCAGACTATGACCCGGAAGGAAGCGGAACAAGCCGTAGAATCCCGCGGCGGCAAATGCACCTCGTCGGTCACGAAAAAGACGACCCTCGTCGTCATCGGCGCCGATCCCGGCAGCAAATACGAAAAAGCCCGTCAGTTAGGAACCCATATCATCACCGAAGAAGAATTCCAGGACTGGCTGTCCAGAGAATAGAATATATCAGCAAAAGAAAGCAGCTCCATGTTATAGTATGAGGGCTGCTTTCTTTTGCGTGCTGTGAAATGTGAAGTGGTTTATGATTTAGTAAATCGTGATTGACTAAATTTTTTAATCAAATATAATAAACTATTTTGAACATAGGTTAGATTTACTTGATATTTATTTGCCTTGAACGGTTTATGTCAAACCATATTTTAGGCTATTTAAAGAAGTAGGACTTAGGTAATGTTTGAATAATGCTTCAGTATAAAAAAGCGTTTATATTGAAGTAAGAAGTAAATTAACTTATAATGATAATATATTCATTAAACTGTCTGATTAAATTGATAAGAAAGGGTGTTAATAAATATATGTCGAAATTGAATATAGATCAAAAAACTATAAAGGATTTATTTGCTGATAAAAAAGCGGACTTTTTGATTCCTGACTATCAGAGACCTTATGCTTGGGGAGAAAAGGAATGTCAGACTTTATGGGACGATATTTTTGCGTTTGCATTTCCTGAGAATGATTGCGATAAATTTGATAGTGATAATGACGAATATTTTCTTGGACCAATTGTTACTTTCAAAAATGAAGAAGGTAAGCAGGAAATTATTGACGGACAACAGAGATTAACTACACTGATGCTTTTGCTTCGAGCATTTTATGCCATTTATGGGCATATGCAAGATGACCGAGCTATAAAAACAAGCAAACTTATAGAGCAATGCATATGGAAAACAGATGAGTTTGGAGATCCTGATAAGAATGCGTTGAAAATTAATTCAGAAGTAGCGACAGACGATGAAAAAAATGAATTTTTATATATTCTTATCGAAGGAGATGCTGAAGGAAAACACAGCAGATATGCTGCTAATTTTAAATTTTTTCAAGTGAAAATCAGTGAATTTTTGAAGAGTTACCCTAGTTATTTTTCTTTTTTACCCATTCGTATTTTAAATAACTGCATATTGCTTCCTATTGAAGCAGAATCACAAGATACGGCGTTGCGCATTTTTTCAACGTTAAATGATAGAGGATTACCTTTATCCGATGCAGATATTTTTAAAGCGCAATTTTATAAATATTATGCGAATAAAGGAAAGAAAGATGATTTTATAAAAAAGTGGAAAGCATTGGAAACGCTATGTAATAGTATTTTTCATCCGCTCAGAGGTACGCCTATGGATGAGTTGTTTACACGGTATATGTACTATGAAAGGGCGCTGCAAGAAAATAAATCATCAACGACAGAAGCGCTGCGAAAATTTTATGAGCGTGATGGATATGCTTTATTAAAAAATGACCAGACGTTAGAAAACATAATTGATCTTGCAAATTTCTGGAAAGACGTGATTGCGCAGAATGCAGATCGTTTTTCTACACAGGTCCTTTGCCAGTTGTTTATTTTGAATTATGCTCCTAATGGAATGTGGACCTATTTCCTGTCTGTATATTATATGGCTAATAGAAATTCTGACGGAGAGTTAAATGATGAAGACTTATATACTTTTTTAAACCAGACTATCGCTTTCGTTTGGGCGTATGCGATAACCAATCCAGGTGTTAATGCATTACGTGCTCCAATATATGCGGAAATGATAAATATTGTAAAGCATAAAACTATTGAGTTTAGAGGATATATGTTTGATCGAGACCATGTGAAAAGAGCTTTTTTAAATTATCGTTTTGGCAATAATCGTGCTATTACGAAAGCGATGTTAGCTTGGTGGTGTTTCCAACAAGAAGGGCAAGAATTACTTTCTTCAGAAACAGTGTTTGAAATTGAGCATATCTATGCTAAAAATAGGCAGACTAAAGAAAAAAGCTTGGAAAAACCAGAGCTTCTCGAATCGCTTGGAAATAAAGCTATTTTAGAAAGAAGAATTAACATTCGGGCATCTGATTATCGGTTTGAAGATAAAATTAAATATTATCAAGGCTATATAAACAACAGAAATCAGCGCAAAGAAGGTACTAAAAATATAGAACTCCTTAAATTATCAAAGACAGCGACAGATTTTACGGGAGTCGATATAGAACATAGAAATCAACATATTATTTGGAGTTTTATGGAATATCTTACTCAGAATGGACTTATGAAATAATGAGAGTTAGGACAAAACACACATGATTAAACCAATTGTAAGAGACATATTCTTTTTAGGCCAGAAGGCTGAACGGGCTGTCAAGGCTGATATAGATGTTGGCCGGGATTTATTGGATACGCTGCAGGCGAATCGTGACCGGTGCGTAGGCATGGCGGCGAATATGATCGGTGTCAACAAGAGCATTATTGCTTTCGACAACATTGGTGAGTACATGGTCATGTTCAATCCCATGATCGTCAAAAAATCCGCGCCCTATGACGCGGAGGAGGGCTGCCTGTCCTTGACCGGCACGCGGAAAACAAAGCGTTATCAGACCATCAAAGTCCAGTGGCAGAATGAGCAATTCCAGACGCGCATCAAGACGTTCACCGGCTGGGCGGCGCAGATCATTCAGCATGAAATTGACCATTGCGAGGGGATTTTGATATGAACAACATCGCGCTGAAAGACGGCAAGCCGGTTTGGGAAAACGCCTGCATCCACTGCATGGCGTGCATCTGCTACTGCCCGGTCAGTGCGATCGAGTATGGCAAAAAGTGTGTCGGTCAGCCGAGGTATCACTTTGAGGCGCTGTAAAGAGAAGATTCATGGAAATCAGGAACTATAAGAGGGAATCTGTATGCTGCTTGCGATTCATTTTGTTATGACCGGATCGTTCTTTCTGCTGGGCGTTATGTTTGCAGTCGGAAAGGGAACCGGGCTGATTGCTGGTTATAACACGGCCACGGCCGAAGAAAAAGCAAACTACGACAAAAAGAAGCTCTGCAAGGCCATGTCGCGGCTGATGTTCGCGCTGGCCGGGTGCTGGCTGGTCATTG
>USGG01000074.1 GCA_900554215.1 uncultured Megasphaera sp. | reverse complement strand
TATTTGAACGCATCTCTCCTAAGAAGTCATGGGAAGGCTCTATTGGCGGCGGCATCGATAAGAAAATACAGCTCTTAGCGCACGAAGGAGCCGACATGACGCAGCTTCGCCGATAACTGCATATATGCGAAAAAGCAGCTTGCCGAAGGGACAGGCTGCTTTTTTGACGTGCTTAGGAGAAAGCCTCGATAAATTTTTCTGCCAAGGACGAGAAATACCGGTTTTTCATCCAAATGGCGGTCAGGCGCGTATAGAGCCGCGGCTCGTCGATGATTTTTACGTGCAGACGCGAGTGCGTCGCCAGCGTGAAGGCCGATTGGGGAAGGATAGCCATGCCCAAGCCGGCGTTGGCCCACAGGAGGCTCGTGCGGGCGTCGTCGCTGCGGCAGAAGATCGTCGGCGTCATGTTTTGGGCGGCGCACGTATCCTGAATGAGCTGGTCGAAGCGTCGGTAAATGATGAGGGGCTTGTCGGCCAGTTCCTTCAGGGAGACCGTATCGCGGCGGGGACACCAGTCCAGGTCGTCGGTCAAGGCCAGGACCATGGGCTCTTCGCTGAGGAATTTATAATGAAAGGGTTCGTAATTGAACGGCGTGCGGACGATGCCGATTTCGATGAGGCCCTTCGTCAGGAGGTCGATGATCTTGAAGGTATTGCCGTCGTACACCTCGAAGCGCACGCCGCAGTACTGGCGGTGAAACTGCTGCATGAAGGGACGGAGGATGACGCTGCCTGACGACGATACCATGCCGATGGACAAGGTGCCGTAGACGCCTTCCTTGAAGTCCTTGATTTCCCGCAGCGTCGAGTCGGACAGGTTGATGATCTGCTGGGCCCGGCGAAACAGGATTTTTCCGGCGTCGGTCAGCTCCGTCTGCCGGGAGCCGCGCTTGAACAAGGCGACGCCCAGCTCGTCTTCCAGATGTTTCATCTGCTGGCTTAAGGGCGGCTGGGCCATGTGCAGTTTTTTGGCCGCCGCCGTGATTTGGCCTTCTTCGGCGACGGTAATAAAATAAAGTAGTTGGCGAATGTCCATGTAAAGCACCTCTTTATATATGATTTTCATATGTAGGGGCAACAAAACCAATATTTTTAATATATCTTTTATCATGCTATAATTAGGGACGAAAAGAATCGGAAAGGAGTTTTCTCATGGAACAACCTATTATGAATAAGCCGCGGGATCTTCATTTTTTTTGGACGTTATTTAAATCGACCTTTCTTATCAGCATGTTTACTGTAGGCGGAGGCTTTGTTATCATTCCCCTGCTCAAGGCCAAGTATGTTGACGAATACCAGTGGATTAACGACAAGGACGCCTTGGATATGGTGGCTATTGCCCAGTCCATGCCGGGTGTCATTGCCGCCAATAGCGCCATCATTCTGGGATACCGCATGGCCGGCGTCCTGGGGACGATGGTGGCACTTGTCGCCACGATTTTGCCGCCGCTGATTACGTTATCTGTTATTGCTTACTGCTATGATTATTTTGTTCAAAATGAAATCATACGGCTTATTCTGCGCGGCATGCAGTGCGGTGCGACAGCTCTCATTCTCAGCGTAGGCATCGACTTGCTGGCAAAGCAGGTCAAGAAAAAGCTGGCGCTGCCTTTGCTGATTATTATCGTAACCTTCGCAGCTAACTTATGCTTCGATTTTAATATCATGCTCTTAGTGCTGATTGACGGCGTTGTTGGCTTCTTGTTCATGAGAGCGGCTAAATATAACTAGGAGGGGTAGCATGTTGTACGTATTGCTTTTTTGGGAATTTTGCAAAGTAGGATTATTCTGTGTCGGCGGCGGATATGCTTCTATGCCCCTTATTCAGCACTGTGTCGTCGATACGTATCATTGGTTGTCTATGAGTGAGTTTGTCGATATTTTTACTATTTCCCAAATGACGCCGGGGCCAATTGGTATCAATGCAGCCACTTTTGTCGGAACAAAGATTGCCGGCGTCGGCGGCGCTGTATGCGCGACGGTAGGCTTTGTTACGCCATCCTTCTTTATTGGGCTGGCGTTGGCGCGTATTTTCCTGAAATACGGAGATATCGGTCCGGTACGCGGTATTTTAAACGGTCTGCGCCCGGCTGTCGTAGCCCTTATCTGCGCCGCCAGCATCAGCTTTATTTGGCTGGCATTGTGGAACACCGAGTCGATGCCTCATGAGCTTGCTGATTTTAACGGCAGTGCATTGGTCATATTACTGGCTGCACTGGCAGCTGTACGCAAAAAGATCGGCGTTATCAAGGTGCTTCTCGGTTCCGGCATCTTAGGCCTCTTATTTGGCCTGGCCGGTTTCCTGCAATAGATACTGGCCGGGAATGGCGGTGATAAACCGGCTTGGCCCGTAGAGGTGTTTTCCCTCGCGGCGGTGCCAGCTTAGGAACAGCCGTTTCCTGGCTCGCGTCATGGCGACGTAAAACAGCCGCTTTTCCTCGTCGAGCTCGCGGCTGTCATCGGCGGCGCGGGACAAGGGAAAGACGCCGTCCTGAAGACACGCTAAAAATACATAATCGAATTCCAGCCCCTTAGCCTGATGTATTGTAATAATCGGGATTTGGGGCTTTTTTTCCAGCAGGCTGTCCAATTCGCTGTTGGACAGGGCCGTGAGCTGGAGAAACTCCGTCAGGGCGTCGCGCGGGTCTTGGCCGGGCGTGTCCGTTTCCTTAGCCAGGCTGTACAGCTTGCGGATATTTTCCATGCGGTCGATGTGTTCTTCTTGTTCTGTGCGGCCCTGCTGCCCTTCATAGTAGTCTTTTACGCCGCAGCGGAGCATGACGGCGGCGATGAGATCGCAGGGACGCTGCGTGTATGACAGCTGCCGCAGTTCATGGAGCCTTTCGCTTACAGGCTTAAACAAGGGGGCGTAGATGGCCATGCAGGACCGGCGCTGGGCCGTATGGGGGCGAATGTGCTCGTCCAGGGCGTAGCGCAGGATGGCCGCCGTGGCGACGATGTCGTCAAAGGCGTCGTGGCTCGACTGGGTATCCGGCGTGAAACGGCTGCTCAAATAGCTTAGCTTGTGATTGGGCAGGTTGGGATAAAAGCGGCGGAATATATCCAGCGTATCGTAATAGGCGATGTCGTCGGGGCTGTCCATAGACAGGCGGCGCAGCTCGCTGCGCAGGATGCGCAGGTCGTAGGACACGTTGTGGCCGACGATGACGGCGCCGTCGGCAAAGCGGAGAAAGTCGGCGAGGGCTTCCTTAGGATCGCGGCCTTCGCGGCGGAGCAGCTCGTCGCTGATATGATGGATATAGTATGAGTCGCCGACGCTGCGGTTGGGCCGGACATAGGCATTGAATTTCCCGGCGATTTCGCAGCGCTCGTTCAGGCGGATTGCGGCAATCTGAATGATGTCGTCCCGCGTCGTGTCCGTGCCGGTACTTTCTACGTCGAAGACGACGACGCTGCCTTTTTCCAATGCCGTCAGCAGCCGGCCGAAGGGATCGCCGAGGGTCAGTGCGTCGCCGTCGATGAAGTCGCACAGCCCCAATCCCAGTCGGCGGTACGACGGGCTTTCAATAGTATCGATGGTACGGCGGCCGATGCGCTCGGCAAAGCGCAGCAGGATGCGCTTCAGGCTCAGGGCGTCGTGCTTGTTCATCGTCAGGCGCAGAAAGGCCGCGACGTCCTTGCATTCCTGCCGTTTAAACAATTGAAACTGGTCGATCATCGTAAAGGGCAGGCGTCGTTCCTGCGGCAGGCCTTCATTGTGCGAACGGACGCCGTTCCAAACGACCTTATTGCAGCGGTTCGTCCGGGTCATGATGCAGGCTTTGGTTCGTTCCTGCGGCGGCAATGCGGCGATTTGACGGAATATCCAGCGCGCTTCATCCATGAAATGGGCCGTTTCCACAGCGACGATGGGCTCGCCCTGCTCATGGCCGGCGGCCGTGCCGGGCGCAGGATAGAAGGAGGCGACAGACGGGCCGAACAGGTTGGCGAGACAGGCCGATGACGCCTGGAGCAGCGTTTCCGTAGCCCGGTAATTTATCGTAAAGGTGATGCGGACGGGACGGTAGTCTGCAGTGAAGCGGCGCAGTATGGCATCGGGATGAGATCCGCGCCATTCGTAAATGGTCTGAAAATAGTCGCCGCAGAGGAGGACGATGCGTCCCGGAAACAGACGGGAAATGAGGTCGTATTCGATGTCGCTCGTATCTTGCATTTCGTCGATGGCGATGTAGGCGAAGCGGTTTTGCCAGCGCCGGCATACGTCGTCCTGCCGCAGCAGGAGAGAGGCGCGGACGATGAGGTCTTCAAAATCCAGGGCATGATTGGCTGACAATGCCGCGGTGTACTGCTCCATGAGGCCGACGCCGTTTGTTGCCAGCCACTGCTCCAGCTCGGCGTCGACGCTGTCCGTATAATTCGTGCAGAACGAGCGGAGACGGCCGTCGTCCCGGCAGATAGCCTCGGCGCCGGAGGCGAAGTCGGCCAATACGTCGCCGCTTTGGCAGTCATGAAGGGCGCAGTATTTTTTGGATGCTTCTATGAAATTTTGTATATTCTGCATCCTTCCCCGGGCAGATACATCGAGAGAAAGAGGCAGGCTGGCGACGATGTTTTTGCAGTCCTCGTCGTCGTAGACGAGAAAATCGCTGCATACGTCGGATCCGGCCTTGCTTTCTTCCTTGATAAGAGAATAGCAAAAGCTGTGAATGGTCTTGACGACGACGTCGAGGCCTTTTTCGTGTGCCGTAGAAAAAATTCGGTTTTTCAATTCTTTGCAGGCCCGGTTCGTGAAGGTCAGGCAAAGGATCTGGGAGCCTGCGGCTCGTCCCGACTCGACGATAGCGGCGACGCGTCGGGCCAGTACGTTGGTTTTTCCCGTGCCGGCCGGCGCGTTTAACAATATATGATGGTCTAAATCGGCAACGACGGCGCGCTGCTCGGCGTTTAAGCCATGCAGGATAGCATCATCCATAGGCGGGACTCCTTTCGTTTTGTAGAAATACTATGCTAATCATACCATAAAAAGAGAGGCTTTAAAAATTTGGTCGATCTGTCAATTTACGTCAATACCGGTCAGCCAGTGTCTATTATGAGCTGTACATGAAGCAATTCTGAGAGATGTATTAAAATCGGCAGTTTGCACATTAAGGGAAGATTAAATTTTTCAGCGGCCGCTCCGGGACATGGTATGATGACGGTGTAACCCCGACGAGAAAGGAGGAGCATCATGGCTGAGTATATGAGGTCATCCCGGCCGGCCTTTCGTGGCACGGCTCATGAAATCGTATCGGAATTGCTGGCTTACGCCGCCGATTCCGGTGCCAGCGACATTCACGTCGAGCCGATGGACCGAACCGTCCGCATTCGCCTGCGCCGCGACGGCGTGCTGGTATCCATAGGGGAACTGCCGGCGGAACGCCTCGACGCGGTGACGGCGCGCATCAAAATTTTGGCCAGCCTGGATATTGCCAACAAGCGCCTGCCGCAGGACGGACGGTTCGTCTGGCAGGATGGACGCCGTCCTATCGACATGCGCGTCAGTACGATGCCGACGATTCGCGGCGAAAAGACGGTCATCCGATTGCTGGACGCCGGCCAGGTAACGCTGAATCTGGACTGCCTGGGCCTTGGCGGCGATGTGGCGGCGCTGCTGCGGCGGCTGACGAAGCGGAGCAGCGGATTGTTTCTGTACAGCGGCGCGACGGGCAGCGGCAAGACGACGACCTTATACGCCGCCCTGCAGGAGCTGCACCGGCCGGAAGTGAGCATCGCTACGCTGGAAGATCCAGTGGAATATAAATTGGAAGGAGTCTGCCAAAGTCAGATTCATGTAAAGTGCGGCTTGGAGTTTCACAACGGTCTGCGGGCTCTTCTGCGGCAGGACCCGGATATCCTGGTCATCGGCGAAATCCGCGATGTCGAGACGGCCCGCATTGCCATCCGCGCGGCATTGACGGGGCACCTCGTATTCAGTACCCTCCATGCGGCCAGCGCGGCGGAGGCGCCGATACGCTTAATTGACATGGGCATCGCTCCATATTTAGTTGCTGACGCCCTCATCGGCATTACGTCGCAGCGCCTGGCCCGCCGTTTGTGCAGCCGCTGCCGCAGGCAGGAACAGACCGGCAGCCCGTCGGCTTTTGCGCATCAAGGCTGCGGGCACTGTTTTCACAGCGGATATGACGGCCGATTCTGCTTGTGCGAAGTATTGCCTGTAGGCGAACACGTCAAGGCCCTTATTCGGCAAAGCGGAAGCGCTTCCGCTATCGCAGGGGCTGCAGCCTTGGATGGAGCCATATTTACGAAATCCCTGGTACAGCGGGCCTTAGCCGAGGGCTGGACCGACGCAGAGGAAATCGGCCGCGTTTACAACGTAGGAGACGAACTATGGACATAGCCGCCGTACTCGCCGCCGCTGTCCAATCGAAAGCGTCGGACGTTCACTTGCAGGAAGGGCGTTTGCCTCTGCTGCGCCTGGGGGCAGAGCTATTTCCCTGGGGAAATCATCGTGTAGGAGGTGAAGATATTTCCGCGTGGCTGCAGGCCTTAGGTCAGCCCTTTGACGGACGGCCCTATGTGTCGACGGCCTTTTCCTGGGACGGACGCGTCCGCTGCCGCCTTCATGCCAGCCGCGAGCAAGCCGGCGTTCACGTCGTCGTGCGGATGCTGTATCCCCTCGACACACTGCCGCCTGACGGCGACGAAACATTGCTGCGGCAGCTGAGCGGATTGGACGACGGCCTCGTGCTGGTGTGCGGACCGACGGGGAGCGGTAAGACGACGGCCTTATGGCGCATACTGCGTTGGGCGAACGCCAACCGCCGCTGCCACATCATCTCGCTGGAAGATCCTATTGAATATGTCGTGCCGGGGGAGCTGGCCCTTATCAGCCAGCGGGAATATGGGATTCACTTCCAGTCCTTTGCCGAAGGGGTACGGGAAGCACTGCGGCAGGACCCGGATATACTGCTTGTCGGTGAAATGCGCGACAGGGAGACCATGGACGCAGCGCTGACGGCAGCGGAA
>USGG01000073.1 GCA_900554215.1 uncultured Megasphaera sp. | reverse complement strand
ATCATTACCGACCAGATGCTCTTTTTCTTCACGTCGGCCGCCATGTTCTTCGCCTATATCGGCCTGACGGAAGGAAAAAAATGGTACGTCGTCGCCGCCTACGTCATGGCCGGCTTCGCCGTGCTGACCAAGGGCCCCGTCGGCATCGTCCTGCCGGGAACGTTCCTCCTCGTCTTCATCGCCCTGCGCCGCAATACGCAGTATATCAAGCGCCTCTTTCCGCCTGTCGGCATCGTCCTGTTTCTCCTCGTCGTCCTGTCCTGGTACGGCACGATGTACGCCCGCCACGGTGCGGCCTTTATCGACGGCTTCCTGGGATTTAACAACGTCGTGCGGGCTACCGTATCGGAGCACCCGGAAATGAACGTCTGGTATTACTACGTCGTCCTCGTTCCCGTCAGCCTGCTGCCCTGGACCGGTCCCTGCCTGTACGGCCTGTGGAAGCGGCGCGGCTGGACTGACGAATACGTCTTCATGACCGTCTGGGCCGTCGGAACCATCCTCTTCTACACGGCCATGGCGACGAAATACCCGACCTACGCCTACATCGCCAACATGCCTCTCCTGTACATCGGCGCCCTGGCCGTCATGGATCTCCATGAAAAGAGCTCGCGCAAAATCTGGACGGTCGTCACCGGCCCGGCACTCTTCTTCTGGCTCCTGTTTTTGGGAGCGGCCCTGTTCGCCAAGCCCGGCGCCGTCGTCCTGGGAGACCTGTTCTGGCTTATCGTCTTCATTCCCTTGGCCACGGCAATCCTCGTCTTCTCCCAATGGCAGAAGGCCCTGCCGGCGATCCCCATCGTCATCACAGCCGGCACTATGGTCATATACGGACTTCTGACCTTCCAGGCATTGACGCCCTTTTATGAATACCGTTCGTCGTCGGCTCTCATCGAAGCCTCGTCGAAGTTCCCCGGCCAGATATATTTCTTCGAGGAATATCGCACGTCCTTCGTCTATTACACGGACAAGGGCGCCGTCTGGACCGCGCCGGCCAGCTTCGATGAAAACGCCCGCCTGAAACGAGACGCCGTCTGGTCGAAAAAGCATCTCTTCCCGACGGAAGAAGAACGCAGCGTCATGGATAAGCTGCAGCGACGCGAAGCCCTGACCCTCATCGTGCCGCGAAGCCGGTACGACGATTACGTCGCATCGCCCTTCTTCCCCCTGACCCGCCAGCTGGGAAAATTCGGCACGTATACCGTATTTACGACTTTATAGGAGGCTCTTATGTCTACGATTGAAACCTTTCTCACTTCGCTGCAGCAGTATGAAGGCGACGGCGTGTATAATCCCTGGCGCGATTACGACGAGCGCTGCGACTGCGGTCCCGACGCGCCCCTCATTCGCAGCCGCCAGCTGACGGACTACCTGCGCCGCCGCGTCGGCCGCGCCAAATACCTCTTCGTCGCCGAAGCCGCCGGCTATCAGGGCTGCCGCTTTACAGGCGTAGCTATTACGTGCGAGCGCATGCTCCTGAACGCTCACAAGCAGGTGACCAGCGCCATGGTCCTGGGCTACGACGGCCAGAGGACGAGCCGGCCCGACTGCCCCTTTATGACCAGCAATCCCCAGCGGCGGCAGGGCATGAACGAACCGACGGATACGTACGTATGGGGAGCTATTCTGGACAACGGTCTTTCGCCGGACGACGTCATCCTCTGGAATATATTCCCCTTTCATCCCCACAAGGACTCGCCTTTCAGCAACCGCACGCCGACAGACGCCGAGCTGGCCGCCGGCCTTACGTACACGCAGGAGCTCTTAGCCCTGTGCCGCCCCGATATCCTCATCGGAGCCATCGGCCGCAAATCGGCCCTCATGCTGGAAGAAAAAGGCCTGGCCGCCGCCGTCATGCGCCATCCGGCCAACGGCGGAGCCGGCTTATTCCGGCAGCAATTTGCCCAATGGATTTCTGAAAACGCTCGCCCATAACTTGCAGGCGGGCGTTTTTTCATAGCTGAAATAAACTCTTTATCTCTTTATTACAGCAAATCATCGTTACTTTACAAAAATATATTAGGTATTTACATATGTTTTCCGTAAATTATTCGAAAAAGCATTGCAATTTTATTATGAATTGTTTATAATTGAATGCAAACCTATAAGCGGGTCTGGAATATCACGCGCGTGCGGTTTTTCAGGCCTGTTTTTTTTATAGAGAAGGGGGAACTATATATGTATAAAAAACTGCGCGACCTGCCGGAACCGCAAGGCTTGTACGACCCGTCGTTTGAACACGACGCCTGCGGCATCGGTATCGTCGCAAATATACGAGGCAAAAAATCGTACGACATCATCGACGACGCCCTCACGATCTTGGAAAACCTGAAGCACCGCGGCGCAGAAGGAGCCGACGCCCAAAGCGGCGACGGCGCGGGGATACTCATTCAGATTCCCCACGAATTCTTCTGCCGCGAATGCGAAACCCTGGGATTCTCCCTGCCTGCCGAAGGCGAGTACGGCGTCGGCATGATCTTTGCCCATCGCTATGAAGAATTCCGCAAGAAACAGATGGAAGCCTTCTCGAACATCGTCCGGGCCGAAGGCCTGTCCATTTTGGGATGGCGCGACGTTCCCGTCGACGAAAGCCTGATCGGCAATATCGCCAAGACGACTCGTCCCCATTTCCTGCAAGTCTTCATCCAAAAGAGCCCGTCCATGACCAACCAGATGGACTTTGAACGCAAGCTGTATATTATCCGCAAGCTGGCCGAAAAGGCCATCGTCCCCATCAGCCAGGAAAAGGGCACGGATTTCTACATCGCCAGCCTGTCGTCGCGAACGATCGTGTACAAGGGCATGCTGACGTCGGTACAGCTCCGCCATTTCTACCTTGATTTGTCCGACCTGGACGTCACGACGTCTATGGCCCTCGTCCATTCGCGGTTCAGCACCAATACCTTCCCCAGCTGGGCCAGAGCCCATCCGAACCGCTACATCGTCCACAACGGCGAAATCAATACGATCCAGGGCAATATCAACTGGCTCAACGCCCGCGAAAGCAAGTCGAAATCGGAATTCTTCCCCGATATGGAAAAGGTATTCCCCGTCGTCGACGCTACGGGCAGCGACTCGTCCATGTTCGACAACTGCCTGGAATACTTGTACATGACGGGCCATTCCCTGCCCCACGCCATGATGATGATGATTCCCGAGCCATGGGAACGGGATCCGCTCATGAGCGAAGAAAAGCGGGACTTCTACCGCTATCACAACTTCATGCTCGAACCCTGGGACGGCCCGGCGGCCATCGGCTTCTGCGACGGCACGGTCATCGGCGGCATGCTGGACCGCAACGGCCTGCGCCCGGCCCGCTACTACGTCACGCGTGACGACCGGGTCATCGCCAGCTCCGAAGTCGGCGTCGTCAACATCCCGGCCGACGAAATCCTCTACAAGGGCCGGCTGGAACCGGGCAAGATGCTCCTCGTCGACACGAAGGAACAGCGCATCATCGACGACGACGAAATCAAGCGGCAAATCGCCACGGAGCACCCCTACCACCAGTGGTACGAAGAGCACATCGTCCACCTGGACGACCTGATGAACAACCAGCTCATCACGGACAACGATACCCTGATTCCCTACGACCTGAAAGAGCAGGAAAAAGTTTTCGGCTATACCCAGGAAGACATGGACAAGGTCATCCTGCCCATGGCCCGCGACGGCAAGCAGCCTATCGATTCCATGGGCGTCGACGTGCCTCTGGCCGTCCTCAATGACAAGCCCCAGCTCTTATACGATTATTTCAAGGAAAACTTCGCTCAGGTCACCAATCCGGCCATCGACGGCGTCCGCGAAAACATCGTCATGGCGACGGCCGTCATGGCCGGCAACGTAGCCAACATCATGGACCCCAACGAAGAGGCCACGGCGGCTCTGTACTTAAAAACACCGCTCATCACGAACGAAGAAATGGCCGTCGTCAAGTCCCTCATGTCGAAGAAGCTGCGGGCCGCCACCTTATCCATGCTCTATCCAGTCAACAGCGGCGCCGAAGGCATGGAAACGGCCATCGAGTCCTTGTGCATCGACGCCTTGAAGGCCATCAAAAACGGGGCCAATATCCTCGTCCTGTCCGACCGGGGCGTCAACTCCCGCATGGCCGCCATTCCGGCCCTCCTGGCCTCGGCGGCGCTGCACCACTACCTCATCGACAAGACAGTCCGCTCCGACGTCGGCCTCATCCTCGAATCGGGCGAACCGCGGGAAATCCACCACTTCTGTACCCTCATCGGCTACGGCATCACGGCCATCAACCCCTACATCGCCCTCGAGTCCATTAAGGAACTCATTCTCAAGGGCAAATTGGGCAAGATGACCTATGAAAAGGCCCGTGACAACTACATGGACGCCGCCGTCAAGGGTATCCTGGCCGTCATGTCCAAGATGGGCATTTCTACGGTCCACAGCTACCACGGCGCGCAGATTTTCGAAGCCGTCGGCATCAAGCAGGACCTAATCAACAAGTATTTCTGCAACACGCCGTCGCGCATCGAAGGCATCGGCATTACGGAAATCGCCAGGGAAAACGCCCTGCGCCACGAAACGGCCTACGGCTCCGACGACGCCCTGGAACGGGGCGATTTCTACCAGTACCACAAAGGCGGCCAGCCCCATATCATCGACCCCGAAGCGGTCCGACTGCTGCAGAAGGCCTGCAAGGAAAAAAATTACGATATCTATAAGGAATATGCCGAACGGGTCAACACGTCTTCCATCTTCCGCCTCCGCGACCTGCTGGAATTCGAATACCCCGCCGGCTGCAGCATTCCCATCGAAGAAGTCGAATCAGTCGACTCCATCGTCAAGCGGTTCCGCACCGGCGCCATGAGCTACGGCGCCCTCAGCAAGGAAGCCCACGAATGCATCGCCACGGCCATGAACCGCCTCGGCGGCATGAGCAATACCGGCGAAGGCGGCGAAGACGCAGCCCGGTTCAGCACGGAAACGAATGACAAAATCAAGCAGGTCGCCTCGGCCCGCTTCGGCGTGACGAGCAACTACCTCATCCACGCCGACGAGCTGCAGATCAAATGCTCCCAAGGCGCGAAGCCGGGCGAAGGGGGCCACCTGCCGGGCAGCAAGGTCTACCCGGATATCGCCAAGACGCGCCACGCCACGACGGGCGTCGCCCTCATTTCGCCGCCGCCTCACCACGACGTCTACTCCATCGAAGACCTGGCCGAGCTCATCTTCGACCTTAAAAACGTCAACCCCAAAGCCCGCGTCGGCGTCAAGCTCACGTCGGGAGCCGGCATCGGCACCATCTCGGCCGGCGTCGTCAAGGCCAAGGCCGACAACATCGTCGTCAGCGGCTACGACGGCGGTACGGGCGCGTCGCCGCGGACCAGCCTGCGCCACGCCGGCCTGCCCTGGGAAATTGGCTTGGCCGAAGTGCAGCAGACCTTGCTTCTCAACAAGCTGCGCGATCGCGTAAAGGTCGAAGTCGACGGCAAAATGCTCACCGGCCGGGACGTCGCCATCGCCGCCTTGTTCGGTGCGGAAATCTTCGGCTTCGGCACGGCTCCGCTTCTGACCATCGGCTGCCACATGCTCCGCGTGTGCCACCTCAACACCTGCCCCTACGGCGTCTGCACGCAGGATGAAAAGCTGCGCAAGCGCTTCAAGGGCAAGCCGGAATACATCGTCAACTTCATGCGGTTCGTCGCCCAGGACCTGCGGGAAATCATGGCCCGCCTCGGCTTCCACACCATCGACGAAATGGTCGGCCGCTACGACTGCCTGAAGCAAAAGCAGCACGTCCTCAACTGGAAGGCTGCGACGGTCAACCTGAAAAACCTCCTCTTCCGTCCCTATACAGACGCCTCCGTAGGCCATCACTGCACCATGGACCAGGACCACGGCATCAACGCTACCTTGGATATGTCCAAGCTCATCCGCATGTGCCGGCCGGCGCTGGAACAGAAAAAACATATCTGCGCCCGCCTGCGCATCCAAAACACGGACCGCGTCACCGGCGCCCTCCTGGGCAGCGAAATCACGCGGCGCTACGGCGAAAAGGGGCTGCCGGAAGATACGATCAGCCTGTCCTTCGTCGGCTCTGCCGGCCAAAGCTTCGGCGCCTTCATCCCCAAGGGCCTGACCTTGTCCCTTGAAGGCGACGCCAACGACTACGTCGGCAAAGGCCTGTCCGGCGGCAAGATCATCGTATCGCCGCCGCGGGGCTCCGTCTTCCCGGCAGAAGACAATATCATCATCGGCAACGTCGCCTTCTACGGCGCGACGAGCGGTGAAGCCTACATCAACGGCACGGCAGGCGAACGGTTCTGCGTCCGCAACAGCGGCGCGACAGCCGTCGTCGAAGGCGTCGGCAACCACGGCTGCGAATACATGACCGGCGGCCGGGTCCTCATCCTCGGCAGCACGGGACGCAACTTCGCCGCCGGCATGTCCGGAGGCATTGCCTATGTCTACGACTTAGAACCGGCCAAGTGCAACCCCGACCTGGTCAAGCTGGAAGACCTGACCGACCCGGACGAACAGCAGTTTGTCAAATCGCTGCTGGAAAAACACGTCGCCTATACGGACAGCAACCTTGGCCATATGCTGCTGGAAAACTGGGAAGACACCATATCGAGAATCACCAAGGTCATTCCCGAAGCCTACGAAGAAATGGTCTCCCTCATCGCCCAGGCCCAGGCCGAAGGCCACAGCGAAGAAGAAGCCCATATGATTGCCTTCGAACAGAAACACGGCAAGAAAAAGTAAATATGCATATTGCAGCGACAGCCGCCCGATAAGGGCGGCTGTTTTTCGTCTGCCATCTGCAGTGCTTTGACAATTCCGCATTTACTTTTAGTCAATGCGTCGTAGCGTTTTTGGTTATTCCGCAGCAGAGACAGGCACTTTACAATATAGATATACATAGTTTTTCAATCGTCATATCAAAAGGAGCACTAGACATGAACACAGTAACCCTCAACAACGGCGTCGCCATGCCGGTACTCGGCCTCGGCGTATATCAGATAGACGACGCATCCCTCTGCGAGCAAATCGTACGGGACGACCTGCGCGCCGGCTACCGCCTCATCGACACGGCCGCCGCCTACGGAAACGAAGAAGCCGTCGGACGCGCCGTCAAGCGAAGCGGCGTTCCCCGCGAAGACATCTTCATTACGACCAAGGTCTGGGTACAGGACTTCGGCTATGAAAAGACGAAGCGCGCCGTCGCCGCCTCCCTCGAAAAACTGGACATGGCCTACGTAGACTTAGTGCTGCTCCACCAGCAGCTGTCCCGTCGTGCAGCGTTCCGCCAGCTTTATGACAAAATTTTTGTCGCAGGAAATATCCGGAATCAGCACAGCACCATTCTG
>USGG01000072.1 GCA_900554215.1 uncultured Megasphaera sp. | reverse complement strand
TGCAGAAGCGGCCGTAGCCGGCGCGTTGGGCATCCGGCTAGGCGGATATAATTCCTATTTCGGCAAGGTTTCCTTCCGGGCCTATATGGGCGATCCCGGACACGAGCTGGGACCCTGCCATATTCGTCAGGCTGTTCATCTCATGTATGCCGTTACATTGGCTGCAGCGGTGCTGACGGCATGGTACTGCTGGCAGGTGGCGTGATGGAGCTTATCGTGCGTGTTCCCGGTTCGTGCGGCGAGCTGGCGCAGGGCTACGCCGGCGGAGAGCCTTTTCTCATTACCTGCCCTATCGACCGCTGCGCCAAAGCCGTTGTCAAAGACGATGGTCTTGGATGCGTTGCCGCCGGGGAGAAATCGCGGGCCGCTTTGGCTAAAACGCTGCAGTACCTGGGCGTCAGCCAGTTTCCGTTCAGCCTGTATGTGACGTCGGAGCTGCCGTCAGGGAAGGGGATGGCGTCGAGCAGCGCTGACATAGGGGCTGTCGCTGTAGCTGCTGCGACGGCTTGCGGACGGTCGATAACGGAGCAGGAAATTGCCTCCATCGCCGCGTCTATCGAGCCGACAGACGGCGTATTTTGCCGCGGCGTCGTGGCAATCAACTATCAAACTGGTAAGATACTTCATTCTTTCGGCGTCATGCCGGCCCTGGCTATCGCTATGTTCGATTTGGGCGGGACCGTCGATACGCTGGCCTTTCATAGGCAATATGATGAAGCCGCCAGGATGTACAGTGCCGACGCAGAGCGTATCCTGCCGCTGCTGACGCCGCCGTATACAGCGGAACATCTGGGAGCCGCCGCGACGTACAGTGCTTTGGCCCATCAGCGCGTCGTCTGTAAGCTGCAGCTGCCGGCGCTGTTGGAAATAGGGAAGGCATTCGGAGCCGTCGGCGTGAATATCGGTCACAGCGGCACGGTCTGCGGATTGCTGTTTTCGGAACATTGCTCTGTAACATGGCTTGACGACTGCGTAGGGCCGTACATAGCAGAACGGCTGGCGGCGGCCTATATGGGCGCGGCTGTATTAAGCAGCGGCGGATGGACTATTGAGAGGAGATGAGGGCGTTGCCCGAACGATTTGAACACGGCGGAAACGTATACATACCTAATGAAGGCAGGAAGTGGCTGGATTTCAGCGCCAACATCAATCCTCTCGGCTTGTCGGAGTCGGTCCGTACGGCGATTGCAGCGGAAATCGACAGGGTCGTCCACTATCCAGACCCGCAGGGACGGCTGCTCAAGGAGGCTTTAAGCAGCTATTACGCTGTGCCGGAAGAAGAACTTCTGCTGGGAAACGGCGCGGCTGAACTATTTTATGTGTACATGCACTGCTTTCGGCCGAAGCGCGTCCTGATTCCCGTTCCCTCGTTTAACGAATACGAGCGGGCGGCTTTGGCGGCAGGCGCAGACGTAATTTATTGTTATATGAGACATGAAGAAGGCTTCGCCATGCCCGTCGATGAATTGCGCCGGCGAGCTGGCAGCGCAGACTGCATCCTGATCGGCAATCCCAATAATCCGACGGGGACGCTGACGCCGGCAAGAGACATAGAGTCCTTGGTGTGGACGGCGCAAAAGGCTGGGACGGACGTCATCGTCGACGAGTCCTTCCTCGATTTCCGCAGTGACGGCGAGCGGTATGCCGTGCGTTCGCTGGTAAAGCAGTACGATAACCTGTTCGTCATGCAGTCCCTTACGAAGTATTACGCCGTTCCCGGTCTGCGCCTAGGCTTTGCCGTCGTGCCGGAGGGGAAACGCAGGCAGCTGGAAATGCACAAGGATGTGTGGAACGTCAATTGTCTGGCTCAGGCCGCCGGTATTGCCGCCCTGAAAGACAGGGCATATCAGGAAAAAACACGGCAGTATGTGCGGAATGCGGCAATGCATTTGTACGAAAAAGTACGAGCCATACCCGGGCTGGAGCCGCTGCCGCCGACAGTTAATTTTATGCTGGTCGACGCTGCGGGAACGGGCCTGACGGCCAGCTATATCGGCGCTGTGCTGCGCAATAAGAGTATACTAATTCGCGATTGTGCTAACTATCCTGGTCTGACGCCCTTTTACTTTCGCCTCGCCGTGCGGACGGAAGAAGAAAATGAAATGCTTTGCAAGGCCCTCAAAAATGTCGTTTATATTGAAAGTTGAAGGACGGTATTTAAATTTTACCGTCCTTTTATTCGATAACATAAGTTACAAAAATCACGTATTTATTAAATTAAAATTAAAATGAAATTAGAAGAACATTAAAAGTAGGGATTGCAAATGATTTTTTTTTGATTTTATGATACAATAACATCATAGATTAGATAACGTAATCGCAAAGATTAAATTATTTAATGTATGCTACACTTTATTCCCGTCCTTATTTATATGTAGCGAAAAATTTAAAAGGGTTAGGAGGAATTCATATGGGAGAAAAGAAACAAAACAGAACCGTAGCTATCGGGTTAATGCTGTTCGCCTTGTTCTTCGGCGCCGGCAACTTGATATTCCCGGCATCTATGGGGCAGAACGCAGGCGTGAACGTCTGGTGGGCCGTCTTGGGCTTCGTTCTGACAGGCGTTAGCCTTCCGCTGCTGGGCGTATTGGCTATCGGCTATTCGGGCTGTAAGGACTTGGAAGAGCTGGCAGGCCGCGTACATCCGAAGTTCGGATTGTTCTTCGCAGTCATTTCATCGCTTACGATCGGGCCTTGCTTTGCTACGCCGAGAACAGGCAGCGTTTCCTATGAAATCGCCGTTCGGCCGTTCTTGGCTGACGGCGGCAGCGACATGATCATGACCATATTCCTGGTCGTTTTCTTCGTCGTTTCGTGGTGGCTGTCCGTATCGCCGAGCAAGCTCGTCGACCGTATCGGCAAGATTCTGACGCCGACCTTGCTGTTCGTCATTTTAGTTCTTATCGTCAAGTCGTTCATTACGCCCCTCGGCACGCCCCTTGAACCGACGGAAAAATACGCGACGCCTATGCTGGCGACCGTACAGGGCTTCATCGACGGCTATGGCACGATGGACGCCATCGCATCGCTTATCTTCGCTATCCTGGTCGTAGAATTCGTCGTAGAAGACGGCGCGGCTACGCCGGAAGAAGTGACGAAGGAAGTATTTAAGGCCGGCCTCATCGCCGTCGGCTGCTTGGCTTTCGTCTACATCTTTATTTCCAAGATCGGCGCTGACAGCGTTATGGCATTCGGTATTCAGGATACGGGCGCGCCGGTACTTTCCAAGAGCGCTATGATCCTCTTCGGCGACGTAGGGGCTATCATCCTGGCTATCATCGTATTGCTGGCCTGCTTGTCCACGGCTATCGGTCTGATTTCGTCCTGCGCGAGATACTTCAACCGCTTGGTTCCGAAGATCAGCTATAAAGGCTGGGTAACGATTTTCTCCGTTTGGTCCTTCGGCGTCGCTATGTTCGGTTTGAAGACCATTATCGTTGCAGCTATTCCCGTTTTGATGTTCATCTACCCGCAGGTTGTCGCGATTGTATTCCTGACATTCCTGCATAAGTCCTTCGGCGGCCGTCAGTGCGTATACGCCTGGACGATGGGCCTGACGATTATTCCGTCCCTCATCGCCGGTACGCAGACTGCCGGTATTTCCCTCGGCGGCATCGATACGTTCTTCAATACGATGGTTCCGCTCCATTCCATCGGCATGGGCTGGATTTCCTTTGCCATCGCCGGGTTTATCATCGGCCTGATTTGGAAGGGCGCAGTAAAATCTAAAGCAAGTTAAGAAAATTTTGTTGTCAACTGCCAAGTGACATGATATACTTTTAAGCAAGCATAACAAAACAGCTCTTAGGAATCCTAATTCTTAGGAGCTGTTTTGTTCATTACGCTGAATTTATAGTGTAAAGGGGAAAAAAGCATGAACATTTTGCGCCGTAAGTCCTTCGAAGATTTGATGGAGACTACGGAAGAAAAAAAATTGACGAAAGCCTTGGGAGCATTTGACATTACCCTTATGGGTCTGGGAATTATCATCGGGACGGGAATTTTCGTCCTGACCGGCATTGGAGCTGCTAAATATGCCGGACCCGGCCTGATGCTGTCCTTCGTGCTGGCAGCCGTTACCTGTACCTTCGTTTGCCTGGCGTATTCGGAGTTGGCCTCGTTCCTTCCTGTGTCAGGGAGCTCGTATACCTATGCCTATGCGTCGCTGGGCGAAGTATTCGGCTGGTGGGTAGGATGGAGCCTGATTTTGGAATATTCCGTCGGAGCTAGCGCCGTTGCCGGCGGCTGGTCGGCATATTTTGTCGGCATCCTTCATTCGTGCGGCATCGATTTGCCTAAAGCGCTTACGGCCGTGCCGGCTGAAGGCGGACTCATCAATCTGCCGGCAGCCTTTATCGTCCTCGTCACGACGGCGCTGCTGGTCATCGGCGTAAAGGAAAGTACCCGTGTAAACCGGATTCTCGTGTACATCAAAATCGGCACGATTTTCGTATTCCTGTTTTTAGCAGCTCCCCATATTGAACCGGCGAATTGGCAGCCCTTCCTGCCGTACGGCATTCACGGCGTCGCCGCCGGTACGGCTGTGCTGTTCTTTGCTTACCTTGGTTTCGATGCCTTGTCCACAGCGGCGGAAGAAACGAAAAATCCGAAACGGGATATGCCTATCGGCATCATCGCCGCCTTGGCTATCTGTACGATTTTGTACATCGCCGTATGCGCCGCTATGACCGGCGTCGTGCCGTATCCCCTTCTTGATACGGCTGCTCCGGCATCGTTTGTATTGGAATACATCGGCCTGCATTTAGGCTCGGCTGTCGTCGGCACCGGCGCATTCTGCGGTTTATCGACAGTTGTACTGTGCATGCTCTATGCGCAGAGCCGGGCTCTCTATTCCATGAGCCGCGACGGACTGATGCCCATGAGCTTGTATAAGGTCCATCCGAAATTCCACACGCCGTATATTATTCAGATTGTCGTCGGCATTCTCGTTGCCTGCATCGCCGGTTTCACGCCGATTCACATCGTCGCCGAAACGTGCAGCGCCGGTACGATTTTCGCCTTCCTGTGCTCGTGCGTCGGCATTCTCGTTCTGCGCCGCAAATACCCGGATAAGCCGAGAGGATTCCGCTGCCCGGCAGTACACGTCATCGCTCCCTTAGGGTTTATATTCTGCGCCTTTGTCTTTTCCCAGCTGTCGTGGCATACGCTCGTGCTGTTTGCCATCTGGTCGGTTTTGGGGTTGGCCATTTACTTGACCTACGGTTACAGACACAGTACGTTAAACAAATAGAGATTGGAAGAAGCTTTAAGCGATATATCTGTAAAACTGAAAACACCGCATCCTGCAGTTGCCCTGTGCGATGCGGTGTTTTTTGATAGGGCAGAACTACTAGCCTGAAACCTTGCGCGGCCCGGTTAGAGCCGTTGTGCCGTTCAACCAATTATCTTTGTTTATTTTTTCGCTTTTCACCGAAAAAAACACAGCAAAACGACGATTTCAAATTATTTTCTGTATTTGCAGAAAATAATAGAAAATAGCATATGTAATAGTATCGTTTTCATTTTTTCTCCTAATGTGCGCCTGTGGAATTGTGTTTTTGCTAAGGAAATTGCAGGAAAAATTTAAAATAGGACTTGTAAAACTCCATGAATCTTGTATAATAAATACATGTCATGGGGATGTAGCTCAGCTGGGAGAGCGTACGGTTCGCATCCGTGAGGTCGAGGGTTCAAGCCCCTTCATCTCCACCATGAAAAAGACCCTTAGCGGGGTCTTTTTTTTGTGGAAAAATGCATGAAACTAGTGGCATTCTGCCGCGCGGCATGCTATAATACAGTAGCTTATGAGAAGACATTGCAGGGAGGAAGACAAGCCGTATGAAAGTACAGCAGCGAGTACGAAATACCATATCGGTTTCCATACCGGGAATAGCCGCGCTGAAGCGGATAGAATTATATATGCGGCAAAATCCGGATTTGACGATTGCCTCGTTGTTTGCCTTGACGACGACGATTGCCGTTCCCGTTTCGCCGGAACAGCTGGTCGGTAGTATCAATGCGCCGCTGCTGGCGACGTTATTCTGCCTGATGGCGATTATTGCTGGATTTCGTCGCGGCGGCGTTTTGACTTACGCCTACGGGCGCTTGTTTTCCGGAGCCGTATCAGCGCGCCGCCTTGTGCAGTTTTTCGTATTCAGCTGCTTCTTTTTCTCCATGGCCGTGACGAACGACGTGTCGCTCATCATCTTTGTGCCCCTGGCTATTGCCGTGCTTTCGGCGGCAGGCATGGAAGACCGGTTGCTGTTTGTCCTGACCTTTCAGACGATTGCGGCGAATATGGGCAGTATATTGACGCCTATCGGCAATCCGCAGAACCTGTTTATCTATTTCTATTATCAGATGAATTTAGCTGAATTTCTCAGCATTACGGGGCCGTTGACGGCGTTCAGCGGCCTGCTGCTGTGGGCTGTTACGTATTATATTCCTAAGACGGCCGTTTCTGTGCCTGACGGCGATGCGCCGACGATGGGGCGGCGAAAGGGACTGGTCTTTGCCCTGTTGTTTAGCGTGTGTATCTTGGCTGTCCTGCGCCTGATCACGCCGCTGATGATGTTTCTTATCGTCTGCCCGGCCTTGCTTTTGGCGGACAAGCGGGTATTTCGCGACGTCGATTACAAGCTGCTATTGTTGTTCATCTTTTTATTTATCGGCGTAGGCAATATCGGCCGTCTGCCGATTATGGCGGCTGGTCCGGCCCAGCTGCTGCAGGGCCATGAATTTATACTGTCCCTTCTGCTCAGCCAGGTTTTGAGCAACGTGCCGACCGTCGTTCTTCTCGCTCCCTATACGGATGCGGCGCGGGAACTGCTGCTGGGCGTCAACGTCGGCGGCTTGGGGACGATTATCGCTTCCATGGCCAGTATCATTTCTTTTAAAGCCTACTTAGGAACGGCCCATTGCCGTCCCCTGCGGTATTTGGCCTTTTTCACGGCGGCAAATGTCGTGTTTTTAGCTGCCGTCTTGGCAATGGAAAGCGTTTTTATTTAATTACATACGAATTTACTAAAAGTCATCTGTGGACTTTTCCGGACCTTGTCATCTTTTAGCCACACGATTGTCGTCATGCAGTCGTGCGGCTTTTTTGTGTGTAGGAGGTAATTGCGTGAACGAAACCTTTATGAAAGAGAAACCGATATTGCCGCTCATCGCGTCTATGTCGCTGCCGGCTGTCGTATCGATGATCGTCAACTCTTTATATAATATCATTGACAGCTTTTTTGTCGCCATGATCAGCGAAGACGCCCTGACTGCCGTATCTCTCGTATTTCCCATGCAGAACTTCGTCAACGCCGTGAGCATCGGCTTCGGCGTCGGCCTGAACGCGGTCATTTCCATCTGCCTGGGGGCAAGGCAGCACGATACGGCCCATACGGCGGCGACGCACGGCATGGTATTGTCTATCATCCACGGCGTCGTGCTGACGGCTGTGACCTTCGCCCTGATTCCGTCTTTTCTGCGCATGTTTACCGACGACGAGGCTGTCGTTTCCATGGGGTTAACC
>USGG01000071.1 GCA_900554215.1 uncultured Megasphaera sp. | reverse complement strand
AGATGCTCCAAGTCAGCGACGACGACGGCCTCGGCGTCGGGAAACCGTTCGGCATTGGCAAAGTCTTCCCGGTCGTCTACGACGACGCAGGAAAAGCCGACGCGGGCTAATAGGGGAACCAAGGCGCAGGCTACGTGGCCGCCGCCGAAGATAAAGGCCCGGCTGGCTGGAAAAAAGGACTCGGCATACAGCAATTTCCCACTATAGGATAGTAACTGTGGCTTATAGGTCGATGCATTCCCACTTTTCTGTAAAAACCGCTGCAAATCCGCTCCATGCTGTTCATCGCCGCAGCATACCGTCTCCGGCCCGGCGACTGCCATGGCCCATCGCGCCGGCTCCGTCATATCGCACAGGAGCAAATAGGGCCTGCGGTTTCGGCCATATTCGGCGATAGCTCTGATACAGGCCGCCGCATCGGGCCCGATGTACTGGCAAAAGACGGTAAACGTACCGCCGCACACAGCCCCAATGTCCGCCGCCGCACCGGGACTCAAATCATATGCCAGCAGCGTTGATGCGCCGTCCTGCAAGGCCCGTCTCGCCGCTTCGCAGGCCTTATACTCGCCGATGCCGCCGCCAATCGTCCCCACTGTATCGCCGGAAGCCAATACGAGCTGGCGGCTGCCGGCGCCGCGGGGCGTCGCGCCGTGGCTTTCCACCACCGTCAGCAGCGCCGCCGGCCGGCCGGCGCAGAGTTCCTCTTCCAGTCTCAGAAATACGTCGTCCATATATCCTATCCTTTCCGTATATTCCTCATCGGTATAACAGCAATATATCCTCAGGCCGCACGCCTAATGCATCTGCATTCCATTCTTCGTCCCGTTCAGCCAGCCAGACAAGGGGCGGCGCGTCGGGCCTCTGCCCGTCGTAACGGAAGGCGACCAACGTTCCAAAGGGCAGCTTCGTCTCTTCTGCAATCGAAACGGCCCGCGAATTGACGGGCACGGCTGAGCTGAACGAACGCTCCCGGATGCCGACGGCGCATAATTCGTCCTTCACGTCGCAGGCCGTCGTAAATTCGCAGTTCCACGACGGCACGAAGACAGTCCTCCGCCCCGTTTTCCAGGCCGGCGCAATATTGCGGCAGCCCATGAGGGACGCCGCCGTTTTCGACTGAGGCTGAGCGAATACGGCGTCCCGCTCGCCGATGACGTCGATGCGCCCGTCGCTGAGAACGGCGATGGTACGGCACAGACGGTACGCTTCTTCATAGCTGTGGGTCACGACGACGACGTCCTTGTCGAATTGGCGCAGCACGTCGGTCAGCTCTGCCATGACCTGTTCCTTCAAGCCGGCATCCAAGGCGCTGAAGGGCTCGTCCAGCAGCAGGATATCCGGCTCGTTGACCAATATGCGGGCCAGGGCCACGCGCTGCTGCTGGCCTCCCGACAGCTGGGACGGCTTATGGTGTTCCAATCCTGTCAAGCCGAGCCGTTCCATCACCGCCGCGACAATAGCCCGCTGTTCGCCCCGGCCAACGTGCTGCCGGACGCCGCAGGCGATATTTTCGGCCGCCGTCATATTGGGGAATAAGGCGTAATGCTGAAACAAATAGCCGACGCGCCGCTCCTGCACCGGCAGATTCACGCCCTTCGCCCCGTCGAAAAAGACGCGGTTCCCGACGGCGATACGCCCCCGTTCAGGACGCTCAATGCCGGCGATGCACTGCAAGGTCTTGCTCTTGCCGCTTCCCGACGGCCCCAGCAGGCCCAGTACGCCGCGAGCCTGAAATTCCACGTCCAGACAAAACCGGCCGAGCCGTTTATAACACTGCACATCTATCACGACCAGACCTCCCTTCGGCGGCGTTTCCGTTCCATCAGGCTGACCGTCACCAGGACAACGGCGCTGATAGCGATGTTGACGAGAACCCAGACGAACGCACCGTATTCGTCGTTCGTCCGCCACAGCTGATACACCGTCGTCGAAATCGTCGCCGTGTTCTTGGGAATATAACCGATGAGCATGCTCGTCGCGCCGTATTCCCCCAGCGCCCGGGCAAAGGCCAGGACGAGGCCAGCCAAAATGCCCTGCTTGCAATAGGGCATGCGGATACGCCAAAAAATATACGTATTGGACAATCCCAGGGTCTGCCCGCTCCAGGCCAGTGTCTCGTCAAAGCTTTCAAAGGCGCCGCGGGCCGTCCGGTACATGAGGGGAAAGGCGACGACAGCCGAAGCCGCGACGCCGCCGTACCAGGTCATGACCAGGGGAAAGCCTATATCGTACAGGAACATGCCGACGGGATGGCGCAGGCCGAATACCAGCAGCAAGAGCCAGCCGCATACCGTCGGCGGCAGGACCAGGGGCAGCGTCAGGACAACGTCGAGGACGCCCTTGACGAGGCGCGGCGCTTTCGCCACATAGTAGGCGGCGGCGATGCCGCAGAAAAAGACGAGGACCGACGAAATCGCGGCGATGCGCAGGCTGTTCCAAAGGGGATACCAGTCCATGCCTTACCCTGCCCGGCTGAAGCCGACGCCCTCAAAGACGGCCATAGCCTTTTCGCTCCGGAGATAGGTGAGGAAATCCTTGGCCGCATCCTGATGGGCGCTGGTCTTCAATACGGCCGCCGGATAGACGACCTGCCCGCACATGTCCTTCGTCGCTTCGCCGACGGGCTTCAAGCCGGCGCTGTAGGCGTCGGTACCGTAAATGACCCCGCAGTCGGCGCTGCCTTCCTTGACCTGCGTCGTGACTTCCTTGACGTTCGAGCCGTACGTGATACGGCCCTGCTCGGCAATAGCCTGTTCGTCTAGCCCGTAATAAGCCAATATCTTCTGCGTATACTGGCCTACGGGCACGTCGCTGTTGCCCATGACCAGGCGGATGGAACCGTCTTCAAGCTTCTGCGCCATGTCGTCGAAGCTGGCAATCTGCTTCGGATTTCCCTCCGGCGTCGCTAAGACGACCTTGTTTTCCAGCAAATCGACCCGCGTCCCCGGGAGCACAAAATCCAGCCGTTCCGGATTGGCCTTTTCATCCTTCGACGCGTCGAGCTGGTCCATCTGCTTCTGGGCCGCCGAAATGAATATGTCGCAGGCCGCGCCGTTTTGAATCTGATGCTTCAGCGTCCCTGACGAGTCAAAATTATAGACGATTTCTACGTCGGGATGCTCCTGCTGATATGCCTCGGCGATTTCGTTCATCGTCTCAGTCATGCTGGCCGCCGCAAAGACGGTGAGCATTGTCTTTCCTTGCTCCGCCCCGTTTTGCCCGCCGCAGCCGGCCAGTACGGCCATGCCTGCAAGCAGCAGCGCGACGCCCAATGCGCGTTTCCACTTCATCATACAGCCATCCTTTCCATTCCGCTCCTAGCCTCATCGGGCACAGTCGCCGCCGTCGCCGCGGAGCAAATCCAATCCATGAGGAATCGTATCTAAAAAAACGTCCATACATTCCCGGCAGGCCTTGGGGCTGCCCGGCAGATTGACGATAAGGGTCTTGCCGCGAATGACGCTGACGGCCCGGGACAGCATGGCCCGCTTCGTCACGGCCAGGGACGCCGCCCGCATGGCCTCGGCGATGCCCGGGGCCTGCCGCGTCGCCACGGCGAGAGTCCCTTCGCGCGGCCCGAATCCCGTGCCGCCTGTCGTCAAAATCAAATCCAGCTGCCGCTGGTCGGCCAATCGGATCAATTCCCGTTTAAGAGGCTCCATGCCGTCAGGCAGCAGCAGCTCCTCTGCGACGTCGTAGCCCCGCTGCCGCAGCGCTTCGGCGACGACAGGGCCGCTTTCGTCCCTGCGCTCGCCGCGGCTGCCCTTGTCGGATAAGGTAATCACCGCCGCCTGATAAGGCCGCTTTCCCCGCCGCGGCTCCACGACGATTTCATCGCCGGGACGAATGACGCCGCCTTCCAATACGTGGGCGAAGACGCCCTCGCGGGGCATGATGCAGTCGCCTACGGCATGATAAATGGCGCAGTGGCTGTGACATTCCTTGCCGATTTGAGTCATTTCCAGCAAGACGTCGCCGCAGCGAAAGAGCGTGCCTACGGGCAGCGACGAAAAATCAATGCCTTCGGCGACAATGTTTTCACCGAAATCGCCGTACGATACAGGCGCGCCGCGGCGGCGGAATTCTTCTATTTTTTCCAGAGACAACAAACTTACCTGACGGTGCCAAGGACCGCCGTGGGCGTCGCCTTCAATCCCCCAATTCACAAGACAGCGGACGAAGGGCTCCGGCCGCTTCTGCGTCCCCTTGACCTTGCTCGTACAAACAGCTCTTACAATTCCCATACTAGCCTCCAATTTCATTCATAGCCTTCCGTTCCGTCACATCCTGGCTCTGGCCAAAGCAATGCCGGGCCGGCTTGCGGAGTATAGCCTGCGCTATGGCCTGCGCCAGCAAGCCTTCCCCTTGGCCGGAACGGACAACAGCCCGTAAATCCACGCCGTCGTCGTAGCAGAGACAGGGCTTTAAAAACCCCGTGCTCGTCAGCCGCAGGCGGTTGCACTGCCGGCAGAAGACGTGCGAATTGGCCGCGATCATCCCGATATATCCCTTCAGCCTGCGGCTGGCGTAATACGCCGCCGGGCCGTTGCCCCGCCGAACCGACAGGGGCGCTAAATCGGGATAAGCGCCGCGCAGGAATGCCAAAGCCTCGTCGGCGCTGCCGCCCTGCTGGTATGCGCCGCAGCCGATGGGCATGAGCTCGATAAACCGCACGTCCACCGGCAGTTCCTCCGCCAAACGGGCCAGGGGCGCAAGCTGCTCCTTCGTATCGGCCAGCAGGACGGCGTTGATCTTTGTCGGCAAGCCCGACACCGCGCACTGCCGCACCGCCTGCAACACCTCAGACAAGGCATCGACGCCCGTAATGGCCCGATACTGGGCCCTGTCCAGGCTGTCCAGGCTGATATTGACGCCGTCTATACCGATGCGCCGCAGCTCCGGCAATACCTGGGACAACAGCCAGCCGTTCGTCGTCACTGTCACGGACTCGACGCCCGGCAGACTCCGCATCTCCCGTATAAAGCCGACGGCTCCCTTGCGGACGAAGGGCTCGCCGCCTGTGACCTTGAACTTCGTAATCCCGACGCGCAGGGCCGCCCGGCAGATTTCGACGATTTCCTCATAGCGCAGGACGTCGCCGTGCCCCACGGCAGATATGCCGTCGGGCATGCAGTAGCGGCAGCGCATGTTGCAGCGGTCCGTAATCGAAATGCGCAGGTAGTCGATACGGCGTCCTAATGTATCTATCATAGGTCATCCTGTCCGTCAAAAGAAAAATATCCGCTCTTGCCGCCGATTTTTTCCAGCAAATGAATATCCGTAATCACCATTCTCTTGTCGACGGCCTTGCACATATCGTACACCGTGAGCAGGGCCGCCGATACACCCGTCAGGGCTTCCATTTCTACGCCCGTCTGCCCCTGGCACTTGACGGTACAGCGGCATTCAATAGCCCCTTCCTCGTCGTGAAAGATGAAATCGACGGCACATTTGCTTAAATTTAGTATGTGGCACAGGGGAATGAGCTCGCTCGTCCGCTTCGCCCCCATGATGCCGGCCACGCGGGCCGTGCCGAGGACGTCTCCCTTAGCGATGTCTCCGGCCGTCACCGCTTCGTAGCATTCCCGGCTCATGACGATGCGCCCGGCAGCCGTCGCCGCCCGCGCCGTCGCCGCCTTGCCGCTCACGTCGACCATGACGGCGTTTCCCTTCTCGTCTATATGGGTAAAATGTTCCATAGTCTCTCCTATTTTCCAAATCCACAGTTTGGAAAGGTACACACGGGGCAGTTCAGGCACAGGCCGCCTTCGCCGAGGCGCGTCAAATCGTCGGCTTTGATTTCCACGCCAGCCGCCAGCGACGGCAGGACCAGGTCGAAAATCGTCCGCTTGCTGTACATGACGCAGCCCGGCAGGCCGGCGACAGGACGGCCGTCGTCCGTATAGGCCAGCAAAAACATTGCCCCCGGCAGCACCGGCGCGCCGTACGACACGATGCGCGCCCTCGTATTCTTGATAGCCAGCGGCGTCTGGTCGTCGGGGTCGACGCTCATGCCGCCCGTGCAGAACACCATATCGACACCCCGAGCCAACATATCCTGAATCGCCGCCGTAATCGCCGCCGGGTCGTCGGCCAGCGTGACGTGCTGCGTCACGGCGATGCCGTACTCGGCCAACTTTTCCTCGATGACCGGCGTAAACGTATCGGCAATGCGTCCCTTAAACACTTCGCTACCTGTCGTGACGACGCCGGCCGTCTTAGCCGTAAAGGGCAATACGTTGAACAACGGCTCCGTTCCGGCCGCTGCCTTGGCCGCTTCCATCTTCGCCTTGGAAATGACCAGGGGGATGACCCGCATCCCTGCCAGCACGTCGCCTTGCTTGACGGCAAAGCCGCCGTGACGCGAGGCAATCATCATTTCACCTAAGGAATTGACGGCCTGCAAGCCCTGCCGGCGAATCGTAAGCAAGCCGTCGCAGTCAGCAACGAGCTCGATTTTCCCTTCCTTCGCCTCGGTGGCATGCATGTTCGCGCCCTGAGAAAAATCCCGCATGATCGCCGCTGCGTCGTTTTCATGAAGCATCGAATCATCACATTCCCATATAAACACATGCTCCTTGCCGACAGACAGCAGCACGGGAATGTCTTCCTCCTGAATAACATGTCCCTTGCGGAACACCGGCCCTTTGGACACGCCTTTTATAATCTGCGTAATGTCGTGGCACAATACGTGGCCTACGGCCTCTTCTGTCCTGATTTTTTTCATGGCTGCACCTCTCCTGCTTTTATTTTCTCCAGCTCGCTGCGGCTGAAAAAGCGGTCAAACTGCTTCGCTGCCACGGCTTTTACCGATTCGCGATCTTGTCTAAAAGTCCGGATTCTTCCATCTCGTCGTACCGCCGCAGTATTTCCTCTCCCTGAACGGTCAGGACCGATCCGCCGCCGCGCCTGCCGCCGACGCGGCATTCCGTCAGGGGAAATCCCCAGATACGCTCAGCCTCGCGGATGACCGTCCAGGCTTTGGAATAGGACATATCCATCTGCCGCGCCGCGCCCTGCAGGGAACGGCAGTCCCGCACACCTCGCAGCAGAGCCGCCACGCCGGGGCCGAAGGCTTTTTTATCGGCCATGATACGCACTGTCACCTTGCAGTGCAGTTCTCGTTCTTCCATTGCTGTACCCTCCTACCGTTATTCTTATGCACGAATATCGGCTCTTATACAAAGTATAAACGAAAAAGCCCGGACAATCAACTTGTCCAGGCTTTTTACGTATATCTTTATTTACGGTTTTATCCTGCTGCGTATCATAGAATTTCTATGCAAAGAAAACCATTGCTTGCGGCAGTCGGCGCTGCAGAAAGCCGTCCGCCTGTCTTTGGCATCCCGTATCGTCACCAGGATACCGCAGTTTCTACAATAAAATGTATGCTGGACGGCCTGCGACTGCACGTTTTTGGAATGTTTCCAGTACAGCCGCTCGCAATGGGGCGAGCAGAATTTTCTCCGCTTATCTGCCCCATGGGCCACGACTACAACCTTGCCGCAGCGAAGGCAGCGGAAGGTACGCAGCATCGTGCCAGTCTTCCGCTGCGCCGGCGGCGCTTCGTCCCGGTGCC
>USGG01000070.1 GCA_900554215.1 uncultured Megasphaera sp. | reverse complement strand
CTGATACTCCCCTATAAAAATGGCTATTTATCAACTGTTTGTTGTGACATAGCCTTTTGTTATGTAAAAAATTCAGGAAGGCGGAAGGCTGGACTTTAGAGAAATAACTAGGCATGAGAATTAAAACTATGGAACCCTATGGCGCGGCAATGAGGGGATGGTGGAGACCAGGGGCGTGGGAGAATGGATTGTTCTTCTTTGTATCCTTGCCTTTTATTGTGTCTGTACTGCTCTGCGTTTTGGGGCTTTGCCATCTATCCGTAAAGGGAGGAGCTGACGGCTGATTTGTTGGAACACCCCAGGTTGCTGTCTTTATAGGACATGGGCCGCATGGCTGACGACGCGTGTATGCGGCGATGCCGTGCCAATGAATGCAATCCGTTTTGTGCCTTATTGCTGAACCTGGGGCTTTTCCGGGTGTTCAGCTACAGAAAAGGAGGTGTATGACCTGCTCATCGCGGTGGAGATACCTATCAGGCGTGTTTCGTGTTCAGGAACAAAGGAGAAGGTCTTGTATATCCCTTGCCGTATATTGGTTTTACAGAAATGAGATCCGTATAGCCTGTATGACGTATCTGCCGCTGCCCCTTTTAGGTAATTACCCTGCGGCAATAAAGCTGAAGAACTGTACGGCATACTGCTGCGTTGCAGCGAGTGCTAAGGCCTGCTTACCATGTCGAATCGGCTTGTATGATATATGGCTGGCAGTGCCTTTTTCGATAGGCAAACAGGGGAGAAACGCTGTATTTTCCTGTCTGCTGTCTTGCTGGCTTGGGCAGATTGGCCGCGGCCATCGGCGGCTCGACCTCCTTTGAAGGCGACCGCAAGACGGCTGCCAACGTCGGCGTAACCTTCCGCGTCGGCGAAGGCGCGTCGGAAGCTCCGGCTGTACAGGATAATGAAACGAAGCAGCAGATGGAAGCGATGAAGCAGGAAATCGAAATGCTGAAGGCAGAGCTCGAACAGTTGAAGAATAAAGATACGGAAGGCGCGAACGCTAAGAACTAACTCCGTGTAACAGGGAACCATCTCTTAGGATACTAACAACGCAAACGCATCGGGATCAGGTATGTATAGGTATCTGAGCCCGATGCGTTTGTGCAATGCGTTGCTGGTTTTATGTACTGCCGCTGCCATACAAGGGCGAACCTCGTCATTGTGCCTTCTCCTTTCCTTCGCAGGACAGTCCCTCTTTCTGCCTTGGTATTTGCCTTGTTCGCCTTTCGACATGAAATAGCGGCCTTTTCCATATACCCCCTGCATATTTGGAAAATACCCCCCCACGTGTATATAAAATCGGCATCCCTGCGGTATAAACCAAATAAGCTCCCTCCCCGCCATACTGCAAGGCGGAGAGGGAGCTTATCTGGTGTTGCTGTTCATTTGTTGGTTCTTTTACAAAAGAAATAACCGCCCTCAGTCTCCAAACTTAGGCGGCATATTTCTTGCTTAAAATTGTAGGGGCTGTACCCGTTTGTCGGTGTAATACCTCGTTTTTATTCCATCTTTATGATATCGGACAGCGAGAAGGCTGTCAAGGAAAATTAGCGTCGGGATAGTGTAAAGTTGTTGTGGGAATTTTTTTGACAGGCCATTTTTGATGGTTCTCTTAACCTGTTAATATTACTACTATAGTTACGTTATAGACAGCATACAGCAACGTGCTGAACTAGCATTCCCGTTGCGTTATATATTCTTCAACTTTTGTACACTAAAGTTTTCCCACAATTATTTTACGCTGTCAGCGTCGGCATATGTATCATAAATTATGGCTATTTTGATATAGGCTGTTGACATAGGGTTCATTGGACATGTATCATATTGCCACAGGCATTACATACACAACGGCAGGCGGTTATATCGCCCCTATCCATTTGAACGGAATGGGGGTGATGCCCATGAACGATATGAACATTTTCTTATTGTTGCTCATCGTTTTGGTTCTTTTGACGCAAAAGAAATAACCGCCCATAGTCGCTAAACGTTGGCGGTATATTTCTACTGTTACTATTAGGGGCTATAACCGTTTGTCGGTGTAATGCCTCATTTTTTATTTCACCTTTATTATATCGGGTATGGAAATCCTCGTCAAGGAAATTCGCCGCCCGTCTATGCCTATCTGACCGGCCTTATCGTATCAGGCGGGACAGGCACGGTTCGAACTGGACGCCTTCGCGGTAGTCCGAGCCGGATTGGTAGGTGTACTCGATGGCGCAGCTGACAAAGTCCATCGCCTGCAGCACTGCGTCGTGGAGCGACGCGCCGTTCATCGTTGCGCCGGTCAGGACGCTGGCGAAGAGGTCGCCGGTGCCGCAGGTGCTGAAGGGGATGCGGGGCGTCGAGCTTTCGTCGAAGGTAGCCGTCGCCGCGTCGTAGCTGGCGACTTTGATTTCTTCGTTTGGCGCGGGCACGCTGGTGACGACGATTTTCTGCGGGCCCAGCTCGGCCAGTCCGCTGCATACTTCCCGGATGCGCTGCGTATTGGGAACCGTTTCGTCGAAGGATGTGCCCAGCAGCAGGCAGGCTTCCGTATAGTTCGGCGTGACGATGGTCGCGCGGCTGACGAGCTTTTTCATTTCCGTGACGATATCCGGCGTAAAGACGGGGTACAGGACGCCGTTGTCGGCCATGGCCGGGTCGACGACGATCAGCGTATCTTCGCTGGCGAAGCGGCGGATGGCGTCGGTTACGATGGCGATTTGGCCGGCGTCGGCCAGAAAGCCGCTGTAGATGGCGTCGTAGGAAAGGCCCAGCTCTTGCCATTTATCCATAAAGCCGTTCATATGGGGCGTAAAATCGGAAAAGGTGTAGTTTCCGTAGGTAAGATTATTGCTGAACATGGCCGTCGGAAAGGGACATACCTGGATTCCCATGGCGGAAATGACGGGAATGGCGGCAGTCAGGGAACAGCGGCCGAAGGAACACATGTCGTGAATTGCAAGCACTCGTTTGGTTGCCATAAATATCGCGCCTCCTCGCGTAAACTGTATACCCATTTTACCGCATTATCTGGCAGGAGTAAATGAGACAGATAGGGGCGATTCTGTATTCTTCGCGGCCAATCTACTCGCGGCGTCTGTCCTATGATATAATAACAGAAAATCTGTTGGCATGGAGATGGAGGAATTAGGATGGCCCAAGAGGAACGGGTAATTATGGGACTGAGCGTAAAAGCCATGGTATTTTTTGAAGGGCGGCTGCTGTTGCTGCAGAAAAACGACGCCGAAGGGCTCCACCACTGGGAATTTCCCGGCGGCGGACTGCATTTTACGGAGGATTTCGAAGCCGGTCTGCGTCGGGAGGTGCGGGAGGAAACGGGACTGACTGTGGATCTCGAAGCGCCTGTCGGCATTTGGAGCTATCAGAAGCGGGACGGCCAGTTTTTAAACGGCGTCATCTTTTCGGCCCTGGCAGACAGCGGCGACGTCGTCTTGTCGGACGAGCATCTGGCCTATCGCTGGGTGTCGCCGGAAGAGTTTCACACCTACCGGATTCACGGCTCCCTGCGGCGGTCCCTGCGGCAGATGAAGGGCTTTGCTTACGAGCGGAGCTACGAGCTGCTGCGCGATTTTTTAGCGATCGATTGAGGAGATGCAAATGGATAGAAAGAGACAGGAACGGGCTCCCTTTGTCGAGGCGCTGGAAGCCTACTGCCGGCTCGGCATGACGCCCTTTCACACGCCGGGGCACAAGGGCGGGCGGAGCAGCTCAACCTATCAGCGCGGCCTGTTCGGCGACGCCCTGCGCCGCGATTTGGGGCTGATGTATGCGCTGGACGATTTGTTCCAGCCTGAAGGGCCGCTGAAGGAGGCCATGGAGCTGGCGGCGGACCTATACGGCGCGGGACGGACCTTCTTTTCCGTCAACGGCACGACGGCCTGCATCGAAGCCATGATACTGGCTGTCTGCCGACGCGGCGATTATATCATCATTCCGCGGGAGGCTCACCGGTCGGTCATGGGCGGCCTCATACTGAGCGGCGCCATACCGGTGTACATGGAGAGCCGCTTTGCCGAAAAAGAGCAAATTTCTTTGGGACCCGACCTGGAAAGCTTGCAGGCCGCCATTGCCGCCTGCCCGCAGGCTAAGGCCGTCTTGTTCACTTACCCGACGTATGACGGCGTTGCCGGAAATCTGGAGGAAATGGCCCGCTATGCCCATGAACAGGGGATGTTCGTCCTCGTCGACGAAGCCCACGGGGCTCACCTGCCCTTTTGCGGCGATTTGCCGAAGGATGCCTTATCCTGCGGCGCCGACTGCACGGCTCAGAGCACCCATAAGCTGACGGGCTCCCTGACGCAGACGTCTATGCTCCACTGCCGCCGCGCCTTTCCCCTGACGGATAAGGTCGCCGCGGCCATGGCCCTCGTCCAGTCTACGAGTCCCCATTATTGGTTTTTGGCATCCCTGGACAGCGCCCGCCGGCAGCTGGCCCTTCATGGGACGGAACTCGTCGGGCAGGCCGTCGGGCTGGCCCGCCAGGTACGTTCGGAACTCAACGGCATAGACGGCCTGTATTCCTTTGGGACGGAAATCACGGCCTACGACGCCGTCGGGGCCTTCGACGAGACGAAGGTGACTATCGATTTCTCCGGCCTGGGGATGGACGGCAGGCAGGCTGAAAAACTGTTGCGGCAGGAGGGCGTCGAGGCGGAGCTGACGGCAGGGAATCACGTGCTGGCCCTTATCACGATGGGCGACGACGAAGAGTCGGCCCGGACGCTGTGCCGGGCGTGCCGCCGCGTCGCCGAAGGACAGGCGGGACGGACGGCAGGAACCAGTCATCGGATGGCGGAGCTGCCCCTGCCGGTCCCCCGCGTCGTCGTGCCGCCCCAGGAGGCCTGGAATGCCGAGACGGAGGCCGTGCCCTTTGCCGAGTCCCTGGGCCGCGTCGCCGCCGAGACGGTGACCTTCTATCCGCCGGGCATTCCCGCCGTCGGGCTGGGAGAAGAAATTACGGACGACGTCATGATATATATAGAGGAAAAATTAGCGCGAGGCTACAGCCCCAACGGCCCGGCCGACGGGATCCTCGGCACGATTCGCGTGATCAAAGAAGGATAATAGATATGAGAGGAAAATTGATTATCATCGAAGGCGGCGACGGCAGCGGCAAGGCGACGCAGACGGCTATGCTCGTCGAGCGGCTGGCGGCGGAAGGCCGGCCGGTGCGGTCCGTCAGCTTTCCCGATTACGACAGTGATTCCAGCGCGCTGGTCAAGATGTACCTGCGCGGCGACTTCGGCGGCGACGCCGACGGGGTCAACCCCTACGCGGCGTCGGCCTTTTACGCCGTCGACCGCTTCGCGTCGTACCAGACGCAGTGGAAATCGTTTCTGCAGGACGGCGGCATCGTCGTCGCCGACCGGTATACGACGAGCAACATGCTGTATCAGATGATTAAAATAGACGACGCGGCGGCGCAGGAGGCCTACCTGAACTGGCTGTGGGATTTCGAGTTCGGCAAGCTGGGCCTGCCCGAGCCGGACATGGTCGTTCTCCTGGACGTGCCCCTGGCGGTGACGGAGCGGCTCATGGCCGGCCGGACGGGAAAGACCGGCGGACGCACGGGCGACATCCACGAGAAAAACGAAGGCTTCCTGCGGAAGTGCCACGACGCCTACGACGTGCTGGCGAAGCGGTACGGCTGGCAGCGCATTGCCTGCGCCGACGGCCTTGCGATGCGCACGCCTGAGGCGATTTGCGACGACGTGTACGAGGCCGTCCGGGCCTTGTGGAAATAGGGGCCGAAAACGGCTGAATTTGGCGGTGAACCTAGACTTTACCGCCATTTTTTTTTATAATAAATTAGTTAAGATGATTTTTCCGGCGACAGGAGGCAGGCCATGTACGAGCAGTATTTTCGGGATATTATCGGCCACGGCGCCATCAAGGAGCGGCTGATCCGCCTGCTGGAAAAGGACCGCCTGCCTCACGCCATGATTTTTGCCGGTCCGTCCGGCGTCGGCAAGACGATGATGGCCTTTGCCGTCGCGTCGGCCCTGGCCGGCCGCCGCGTCTTTGCCGGTCAGGACATGAAAGGCGACGGGCCCTTCGCGGCCGACGGAGACGAGGCCTATTACGTAGCGCCGCAGGGGGCGATGCTGAAGGTGGACCAGTTCCGCCAGCTTCAAAGCCGCCTGATACTGCAGGGACGGGTCGGCTGCATGCGGGTCTGCATCATCGACCACGTAGAGACGATGAACGCCGAGTTTGCCAACCGCATGCTGAAAATATTGGAAGAACCACCCCGGGGCGTCTGTTTCATCCTCGTGACGGACCAGCCGTCTCTGCTGCTGCCGACGATCGTGTCCCGCTGCGCCGAAATCGCTTTTGAGCCCGTCGGCGACGCGGAGCTGACGAAAGGGCTCCTTCGCCTGCGCGGCGGCCGGCCTGCCGACTACGAGCAGGCCGTGGCCTGGGGCGGCGGCATCGTCCAGTCCGTCCTGGCCCATCTGGACGGCGGCGGGGGCCAGGAGGCGGCGCGGGCCCTGGAATTTCTCCGCATCGCGGCGACGCACCGCTGCCCCTACGCCAAGTGGCTGTCCGTCTGCGCCGATATGACCGAAACGGAAACGATAGAAACGCTGCGTTGGGCCGGCATGTTCCTGCGGGATATGGCTGTGCTGCGCAGCGGCGCCGAGCCGTCCTTGCTGCGGCTGAAACGGCACACTGACGACATGATGAAGCTCATGGCCTATTGGACGGACGACGCCATATTCGCCATGCTGCGGGCCTTCGACGAAGGCATGGAAGCGGCAGGCCGCCACGTCAATACGCGCCTTGTATGGGATTACGTCTGTATACAGTGCATACAGGCCAAAGGAGGTATTTAGTTGATAGTAGTAGGTATACGATTTAAACCTGCTGGTAAGATATATTATTTCGATCCGACGGGCATCCCCCTGGATTTGGAAGACGGCGTCATCGTCGAGACGGCACGGGGCATGGAATACGGCTCCGTCGTCATCGCCCCGCGCAGCGTCGACTCGGCCGAGGTGGTGCAGCCCTTGAAGCCGATCATCCGGAAGGCCACGGCCAAGGACCTGCGCCAGGTAGAACGCAACAAAGAGCGGGAAAAGAAAGCCTTCGGCATCTGCCAGGAAAAAATTGCCAAGCATAAGCTGCCCATGAAGCTCATCGACGTGGACTACACCTTCGACATGGGCAAGATCATATTCTTTTTTACGGCCGACGGGCGCATCGATTTCCGCGAGCTGGTCCGCGATTTGGCCGCCGTGTTCCGCACCCGCATCGAGCTGCGCCAGATAGGCCTGCGCGACGAAGCGAAGATGGTCGGCGGCATCGGCTGCTGCGGCCGGCCCCTGTGCTGCGCCACCTTCCTGGGCGATTTCAAGCCCGTGTCGATCCGCATGGCCAAGAGCCAGGGCATGAGCCTGAACCCGACGAAGATTTCCGGTATCTGCGGCCGCCTCATGTGCTGCCTGCGCTATGAAAACTCCCTGTACACGTCGGGCGAGCTGAAATGCGCAAGCTGCCAGCAGAAGGCGGAGCAGCAGAAGCCGCCGGCCGTAGGCCGCAAGGTCATTACCGACGAAGGGACGGGCACGGTCCTGCGGGTCCACATGAAGGACCACACCGTCAAGGTACAGCTGGAAAACGGCCATACCATCAACGTGTCCTGGTCCGACGTGGCGGAAGTGGAACATGACTGATATACTGCGGCCCCACGAGCGCCTCGACGACCTCGTATTGGACGGCATGAAGCTCATCCAGCGGGACGACCAGTTCTGCTTTTCCATCGATACGGTGCTCCTGGCTCATTTCGGCCCGGTCCTGCGCGGCCCGGCTCTCGATTTGGGGACGGGGACGGCGGCCATCCCCCTCATCCTGATGGCCCGCGGGGCGACGGACGTGACGGGCGTAGAGCTCAATCCGGTCATGGCCGACATCGCCCGCCGCAACGCGGCCCTCAACGGGCGGGACGACAGGATACGCATCGTCGAAGGCGACTACCGCCGCATTAAGGAATGGTCGCCCAGCGGCTATTACAGCGTCGTCTACGCCAACCCGCCGTACCGGGAAAAGAGCCGCGGCGCCTACAGCGAGACCGACGGCATACGCCGGGCCCGCCACGAAGAGACGG
>USGG01000069.1 GCA_900554215.1 uncultured Megasphaera sp. | reverse complement strand
CGCCTCAGGAAGCGCAGGCAAATGGTATCAGTACAGTATATCAGGAGGTAAACCTTTGTCCCAACCTGACTGTAGCTGAGAACCTTTTTATTGGCAGAGAACCGAGAAAGATGGGAATGATTGATTGGAAGCAGATGAATGAGCGCTCAGGAAAACTTCTTGAGAGCCTGGACATTCATGTGCCGCCAACACAGATGCTGGAAGAGTGTTCCATCGCTATCCAGCAGATGATTGCAATTGCCCGTGCAGTTGATATGAAATGTCACGTGCTGATCCTCGATGAGCCAACTTCTTCACTTGATGATGACGAAGTTGAGAAGCTGTTTGTACTTATGAGAAGACTTCGTGACGAAGGTGTAGGTATTATCTTTGTTACGCATTTCCTTGAGCAGGTATATGCAGTCTGCGACAGGATTACAGTTCTTCGTAATGGTGAACTTGTTGGGGAATATGAGACGAAAGATCTTCCGAGAGTAATGCTGGTTGCCAAGATGATGGGTAAGGATTTTGATGATCTTGCAGATATTAAAGGCGATCATAAAGACAAGAGAATCACAGATGCAGAACCTGTAATCGAGGCAAAAGGATTATCTCATAAGGGAACGATCAAACCGTTTGATATTACCATCAATAAAGGTGAGGTTATTGGTCTTACCGGACTTCTGGGTTCCGGACGTTCTGAATTGGTTCGTGCAATTTATGGGGCGGATAAAGCTGATACAGGAACTTTAAAAGTAAAGGGAAAAGAAGTAAAGATCAATACTCCGCTGGATGCCATGAAACTTGGTATGGCATATCTTCCGGAAGACAGAAAAGCAGAAGGTATCATTGCAGATCTTTCTGTAAGAGAAAATATTATTATAGCGCTCCAGGCTAAACGCGGTATGTTCCATCCATTAAGCAAGAAAGAAATGGAAGAAGCAGCCGATAAGTATATTAAACTGCTGCAGATTAAGACGACGGGGCGGGATGATACCCACGCCGACGTGTACTGCTACCCCTATGAGCCGACGCCCTATTCGGTGCTGGAGCGGCTGGCTAATGCCGGTTATATCCGCAAGGGCAATACCCTTCTCGATTACGGATGCGGCAAGGGACGGGTCGATTTCTTCCTGTCCTGGCAGACGCGCTGCCACTCTATTGGCGTCGAGTACGACGAGCGGATTTATGAAAAGGCTATGGATAATCTAATGTCAGGAGCTGCTTCGGGACGAGTATCCTTCGTGCTGGCGAATGCCGAACACTTTGCCGTGCCGGAGACAGTAGACCGCATTTACTTTTTCAATCCCTTTTCACTGCAAATCCTGCAGAAGGCTATGAGCCGCATTCTGGCGTCGTATTATGCCTCGCCGCGGGACATACTGTTGTTTTTCTATTACCCCTCCGACGAGTATATGGCCTATTTGCTGGCCGCCGACGAGCTGATGGTGTTCGATGAAATTGATTGTCGCGACTTGGAAGGAAATAACGAGCGGGAGCGGATTGTTATATTTTCATTGAAAGGAATGGATTATGGGGAAGATTAAAATTATACAGAAACATATAGATACAGATGCTGACTATGGATTTGGCGACGTCTTTGACATTGCCGCTGCGGGGGACGAAGGCGTGACGATTGTCACTGCCTCAGGCAAAACCGTTTCTCTGCGCCGCGGCGACTACATAGAGCTTACGACAGAGCCGGAGCTGCCGGAAGAGGACGTGCCCGTACGGGATATCTGCGTCGGCGACATCGTGCGCCATTTTAAGCGGGAATGGGTACCGGCTGACATATCGGAATATTTGTACAAGGTGCTGGCCTTCGCCCAACATACGGAGACGGGCGAGCGGCTCGTCGTGTATCAGGCCTTATACGCGCCCTTTAAGATATGCGCCCGGCCGTACGCCATGTTCATGAGCGAAGTAGATCATGATAAGTATCCTGCGGCGTCGCAGAAATACCGTTTTGAGAAAGTGGAGGCAGTTCATGGCGACAAAGACTGATGAATTATACGAACTCCTGCTGAGCAAGGGATATCCCCCGCCCTTTTGTCAGGAAATCGCCTATCATACGCTGAACACGGATTTTACGGCGACGCGGATGATCGGCTATTTATATCGGGTCAGTGAGCCGAGTCTGGAAATGGTCGTCGACGAGATGCTGGCTATTGTCAGCGACAGGGACCGCCTGATTCGGAAAAAGGAAACGGAACGGGCTCAGTCAGTCATTAACGATGTGTATACGAACGGCTTATAAGTAAATCAACAGAGAGCTTGCGCGAAAGCAGGCTCTTTTTTGTGTCGCAGCCGGGCGGCAGTTGTAGACTGGCAGCGTTGTGGATTATAATAAAATAAAAAATCTTGCTGCATATGACGATTGTATACAGCAAGGCACGAAATGGCGACGAGTACATGTTGCAGGGAGGGATGTAGTATGGCAATAGTAGGCGCAATCATGGTTCCCCATCCGCCTCTCATTATTCCAGAGGTCGGGCGAGGGCAGGAACGAGGCATTCAGAAGACGATACAGGCCTATCATGAAGCGGCCAGGAGGCTGGCGTCGTGGAAGCCCGATACGGTCGTCGTCCTGTCGCCTCATTCGGTCATGTATGCCGATTATTTTCATATTTCGCCGGGCCGCGGGGCTCAAGGGAATTTCGGGGCCTTCCGGGCACCGCAGGTAGACATCAAAGCGCAGTATGATACAGAATTTGTCGATATGCTGTCCCATAAAGCAGCAGGCTGCGGCGTTTCGGCCGGTACCCTGGGCGAACGGGACAGCAGCTTGGATCACGGGACGATGATTCCCCTTTGGTTCCTGAATCAGTATTATGAAGGGTACCAGACGGTGCGCATCGGCCTGTCGGGACTGCCCTTTTCCCAGCATTATAAGCTGGGCCAGTGCATTCAAAAAACGGCGGAGCTATTGGGACGGTGCATTGCCATCATCGCCAGCGGCGATTTGTCCCATAAGCTCAAAGACGACGGCCCGTATGGCTTCCAGGCAGAAGGGCCCGTATACGACGAGAAAGTCATGGACATCATGGGGGCAGGCGACTTTGGCCGTCTTTTCGATTTGTCCGAGGATTTTTGTGCCAAGGCGGCGGAATGCGGCCAGCGGTCTTTTGTCATCATGGCCGGCGCCTTAGATTGTCTGGCTGTCAAAGCCGAAAGCTTGTCTTATGAAGGGCCTTTCGGCGTGGGATATGGCGTCTGCGTATATGAAGCGGAAGGGGCTGCGCCGCAGCGCGATTTCCTGTGCCAGTATGAAGAACGAGTCTGCGCTCAGGCTGCCCGGCGGAAAGAGGCGGAAGATGCATACGTGCGCTTGGCCCGGCAGACTATAGAAACGTACATACGGACGGGCAAAAAAATCAGCGTGCCTGACGGACTTCCCGACGAAATGTATGCCAACCGGGCCGGCGTATTCGTTTCTCTAAAAGAAGAAGGGGCTCTGCGGGGCTGTATCGGCACGATTGGGCCGGTACGAAACAGCATCGCCGAGGAAATCATCGAAAATGCCGTCAGCGCGTCGACGAAGGACCCTCGGTTTCATGCGGTAAGGGCAGACGAATTAGAACGGCTGGAATACAGCGTCGACGTGCTTAGCCCAGCTGAAATCATCGCATCAGAAGAAGAACTGGACGTACGGCGGTACGGCGTCATCGTGACCAAAGGCAGCCGGAGAGGATTGCTCCTGCCCAATCTGGAGGGCGTTGATACCGTACAGGAACAGGTAGCTATTGCCAAGCGCAAAGCCGGCATCGCCGCCGACGAGGACGTACAGCTGGAACGGTTTGAGGTGGTGAGACACTATTGATGACGAACACTACGCCGTCCCAAAGAGCGCAGGGAGAAGGCCTGCTTCGCTGTCCCGTCTGTCCCCATCACTGCACGTTGGCTGAAGGCCAGTACGGCCGCTGCCGGGCCCGGAAGAGAGAACAAAACCGTATTGTCAGCGTCAATTACGGCGAGATTACGTCTCTTATGCTGGACCCCATCGAGAAGAAGCCCTTGCGCCGGTTTTATCCTGGCAGTAGGATTCTTTCCGTCGGTACCTTCGGCTGCAATTTAGCCTGCCCGTTTTGCCAAAACCATGAAATATCCATGGCCGGCTATGTCGACGTCCCCTGGCGGGAGATTACGCCGGTACAGCTGGCGGCCTTGGCAGAGGCGTACCGGAGCCACGGAAATATCGGTATCGCCTTTACGTACAACGAGCCTCTCGTAGGCTATGAATTTGTCCGCGACACGGCGCGTCTGGTTCATGAGCGGGGCATGAAGAACGTCATGGTGACTAACGGTTTTGCCGAACTGCCCGTATTGGAAGAGTTGCTGCCCTATATAGACGCTATGAATATCGATTTGAAGGGATTTACCGACGCGTATTACCAGAAGCTGGGCGGGAATCTGGAAACGGTCAAGGCGTTTATCGCCAGAGCGGCCCGGGACTGCCACGTCGAGCTGACGACGCTGCTCGTCCCCGGTGAAAATGACGGCGAGGACGAAATGGAAGCCGAAGCGAAATGGGTTGCGTCGCTGGACGCAGACATCCCCCTTCACGTTACCCGCTTTTTCCCGCAGTACCGCATGGCCGGCCGGGGGCCGACGAAGGTAGAAACAGTATATCGCCTGAGGGATATTGCCGGAATGTATTTGTCTCATGTGTATACGGGAAATTGCTGAAATGCGTCCATATAAAACAGAGGCCTGCTGCAAGCTGGCCTCTTTGTACGTGTCAGATTAAAATGTATTGCGCTAACAGGCTTTGGAGCGCATAGATGTTCAAGCTCTTGTTGAACCGCTTGCACAACGGCTCCGTACCCATGCCGGAAATCCAGATTTTCAGCTCGGCGTCTAAATCGAAGTGGCCGGCGGTCTCGATACTAAAGTGAGTAATACTCTTATAGGGAATCGAGAGGTATTCCGTCTTTTTTCCGGTCAATCCCTGCACGTCGACGAGAATGAGCCGCTTATCCGTAAAGATAAACAAATCGCGAATCAGCCGGTAGGCGTGCTCAATGCGCTCGCCCGGCGCCAAAAACTTGGCATAGTCCTCGCGGATTTCATCAATGTTTATTTCCGACGCATTGCCCAGCATTTCACTAAAAAATCCCATGATACATCCTCCTTTGACATGATATGACAAAACGAAACAGTATATGCTTATGGTACGGCATGGTAAATAGGCCTGTCAATGGGTAAGAGAAGACTAAATGCATGTCGGTTATACGATAAAAGACTGACCTGCGTGGCGCAAGCCAGTCTTTTTTTTGCGGGCAATTTACCGAATGAAATTGGTCATGACCTTAGCTTCCGTTTCAGGAGCTGTAATGCCAGCGGTTTTGCCGGCTTCAATGCATTTGAGGAGCCAAGCCATGTTGCGGCCTAAAACGCGCATGATCTGCATGCCTTCGGCGTCCTGCTTTACTTCGTCAGGTGTGTTGCCGTGAACGACGTTCCAGTAGTTGGACGAAACGATGGGCATTTGATGATAGGAGAAATACTTATTCAGTACGTCCAGCGTAGCTGTCGTGCCGGCGCGGCGAGCCGATGCGACGGCGGCGGCCGGTTTGTGGATCAGAGCAGAGCCAGCCACGCCGGCCAGCTTGTCCATAAAGGAAATAATTTCGCCCGACGGAGAAGCCCAGTATACCGGCGAACCGACGACCAATCCATCGGCTTCCTTGACTTTTTCGGCAACGGCTTTGACGACGTCGTCTGTCGGTACGGCATGAATAATTTCTGCGTCGACGCCGTTTTCCTTCAGGACATCGGCGACGACGGATAAGGCTGTATACGTGCAGCCAGCTTCACGGCGGCTGCCGTTTAATAACACAACTTTCATGAAATATACCTCCTCTATACTGTACAATACAGGTGTTTAATTTGAACTATAGCACGGAAAGGACAAAATGTCAAATTCGTTTTGCCGAGACGCGGGGAAATGGAGAAGTGTAACATGCTGTCAGATTCAGTAAGATGCGGGACAATGTAGGCAATGATACAATGAACGATAGAGAGATTTCATCTGGTATACTAAAGAAAACCATATTGATAGGGGAAAATATCACAAGGCCGCTTGTGCGAACCAGAAGTAGGCGGCATTTTTCCTTTGGTTCCGCACTAATATACATGGAAAGATGCTGTTTGGTGATGTGAAAAAGTGGTATAAATTACTAAGTATAGTTATTGATGCCTATATTTGCGGAGGTTATTTTTGTAGTATACTAAATGTAGCGGTCACTTCTCGTGCGAGGGTGTGGATTGAAATTTCGGCGTCGACGATCCCATGAAGGTTAAGTCTAGTCACTTCTCGTGCGAGGGTGTGGATTGAAATACTAAGGAAGAAGTCCGTAAACTGCTAAATATGAGTCACTTCTCGTGCGAGGGTGTGGATTGAAATGAACTCTACGCTCGTGCTGTCCCGCTCCGTCGTGAGTCACTTCTCGTGCGAGGGTGTGGATTGAAATCTTCGGGGCCTCAGCAGGTGCGTCCTTTATTGCCGTCACTTCTCGTGCGAGGGTGTGGATTGAAATCGTGAGTTGGTATCTGACCTTAGCAATATGATGGCGTCACTTCTCGTGCGAGGGTGTGGATTGAAATTGGAAGAGAGCGAAGAAACGATTGCAGATATTACGTCACTTCTCGTGCGAGGGTGTGGATTGAAATAGATAATTTGAAACTTGTAGAGCAGTTGGTTTATGTCACTTCTCGTGCGAGGGTGTGGATTGAAATGGGACGCAAGAATACACCGAACCATCAGGCATTAGTCACTTCTCGTGCGAGAGTGCGGATTGAAATGTTTAAACACTGACAATACTAGGCTTATTCAATATGAACTCTGCAAGCATTTTGACCAGTCAAGAAGCCTCGCAACATGCTTCGTAATTGAGAGGCTTCTTGACAAATAACAGTACTAATAAATGAAAATAGCAACACCTTGCCCTAAAGAATATCTTTACAAAGGATGAGATGCCCTATGAAACAGAACCTAACGTCTTCCGATTTAAAAACGATTCTTCATTCCAAGCGAGCCAATGTCTTCTATTTGGAGAAATGCCGTGTCATGCAGAAGAACGGCCGTATCGTCTATTTGACAGAGACGGAAAAGGAAAATTTGTACTGGAATATCCCGATTGCTAATACGACGGTAATTTTATTGGGCACAGGTACGTCTATTACGCAGGCGGCTATGCGGTTATTGGCCAGCGCCGGCGTCCTGGTTGGGTTCTGCGGGGGAGGCGGTACGCCTTTGTTTGCCGGTTCGGAAATAGAATGGCTGAATCCGCAGAGCGAATACAGGCCGACCGTATATGTGCAGGGGTGGCTGTCCTTTTGGTTTGACGAGACGAAGCGCTTGGAGGCGGCTAAGGCGTTTCAACGGGAACGGTGTCAATTTTTGCGTACTGTTTGGGGTAAGGACAGGGAACTGCAGGATGAACTGTTTGATTGTGACGATTTGGAAATAAAACAAGCGTTAAATGCTTATGAAAAAGAGATTCCCAAGGCGGGAAACGTGACGGAACTGCTTACGAAAGAAGCTGCATTTACGAAAAAGCTTTACAAGTATGCGGCCAAACAATCGGACTGGGGAGAATTTACAAGACGGCAGCAAGGCGATGACAAAGCAAATGTCTTTTTGAACCATGGCAATTATCTGGCCTATGGGCTGGCGGCTTGTACCTTATGGGTATTGGGGATTCCTCATGGGTTTGCTGTCATGCATGGAAAAACGCGGCGCGGCGCTCTGGTTTTTGATGTGGCCGATTTGATAAAGGATGCCATCGTCCTGCCTTGGGCCTTTATTTGTGCGGAAAGGAATACGACCGATCAGGAATTCAGGCAGGTCTGCTTGCAGAAATTTACAGAACACAAAGCGCTGGATTTTATGTTTTCTCAGGTCAAGGAGTGCAGCACAATGTTTGCTCGCAGTGGGGGTGATGTCGTATGATGGTAATTTTTGTCAGTAAAAGCGAAGGAAAATCCATTCCTGTTGTCAGAAGGATTTTGGACAGCTTTGCCCTGCGAATCGGTACGGATACCTGGAAAACGGTCATTACGGAAGAGGGGCTTGCGACGGTTAGAACACTGTTGCGGCGCAGCGCGACAAAGAGTACGGCTGTTTCGTGTCATTGGATTCGTTCTCGCAGCCGAAGCGAG
>USGG01000068.1 GCA_900554215.1 uncultured Megasphaera sp. | reverse complement strand
AAAAAACTGACCTCCAATCGTTAGATTTTTGGTCTAACATTTGGGGGTCAGTTCACCTCTTCGGCTGTCTCCTTTTTTATGCATACGCACGCATTATTATGAGTTGTAATTCCATTTCAGCAAAAAGGCCGAGTTGACGATGACTATAACCGAGCCGGCGTTGTGCACCAGGGCGCCGATGACGGGGTTTAATATGCCGAACATGGCCAAGGCGACGGCGATGAAATTTAAGGTCATAGAAAAGGTCAGGTTGCATTTAATCGTAAACATCATCCGCTTTGACAAGGCCACTAAATGAGGCAGTTCTTTAACTTCATCGTCTACGAGGACGATATCGGCGGCGTCGATGGCAATGTCGCTACCAATACCGCCCATAGCGATGCCTACGTCGGACCGCTTCAGGGACGGCGCGTCGTTGATACCGTCGCCAATCATGCAGATGCGTTCCTGCCGTTTTTGGTAATCCTGAATATGACGGAGCTTGTCTTCCGGCAGGCATTGGGCATGCACGTCCTGAATTCCCAGTTGGGAAGCAATGGCCTTCGCAGCGTTTTCGTTGTCCCCTGTCAGCAGCACCGGCTGTACACCTAATCTGGTTAAATCCTGCATCATAGCTGCGCTTTCCCTGCGAACCGTATCGGTCAGTGCCAGAAAACCTACAAATACGGAATCGACGGCAACGTATATGATCGTACTGCCTTGGGCAATATATTCCCCGGACCTATCTTTTGCTTCTTTCGATAGGACAGCGCCAGCCGCTTCCATCATGGATTCATTACCGGCACGGACGTCTCTTCCCTCTATGCAGGAAACCACGCCGGAGCCGACGATCATGTGAAACTGCTCTGCCCTCGGCAAGGCGGTGCCGTAAAGCTGCTGAAATCCCCGCACGACGGCTTTGCCCAAGGGATGTTCCGACGATGCTTCCGCAGCTGCTGCCAGCCGGTACAGCTGTTCTTCGCCCATAGCGGCTCCTGCCGTCCAGACAGCGGTCACCTGCGGTAATCCATACGTCAAGGTGCCTGTCTTATCAAAGGCCATTTTCGATACGCCGGCCAAGCGTGCCAGAGCATCGCCTTCGCGGACGAGGAACCCGTGCTTCGTCACGTTGCCGATACCGGCCATGATAGCCGTCGGCGTAGCCAATACGAGGGCACAGGGACAAAATACGACGAGAATCGTAACGGAACGGATTATTTCCCCAGTAACAAACCAGGTTGCAGCGGCAGCCGACAACGCGGCGACGACAATCCATGTCGCCCAACGGTCAGCAATGCCAACAATCTTGGCCTTCCCGGCGTCAGCCGACTGGACGAGGCGGATCATGCGCTGAATAGAGCTGTCTTCGCCGACCTTCTTCGCTTCCATTGTAAAGGCTCCGAATTGGTTTACCGTACCGCTTGCCACGGTATCGCCGGCTTTTTTATCTACGGGCAGGGATTCGCCGGTCATGACGGACTGGTTTACCGACGTCTGGCCGGACAAGATGACTCCGTCGACGGGAATCGTTTCGCCTGGAATCACGCGCAGGATATCACCGACCTGTACCTGACTGGCTTCGATGAGTTCTTCCCTGCCGCCGCGCAGCACCCGAGCCGTCTGCGGCGTCAGGCGGACGAGCTTTTCAATACCGGCCCGAGCTTTAGAGACGGTCATTTCTTCTAGCAGCGCGCCGAGCTGCATGATGAAGGCAACTTCACCGGCGGCAAAATCTTCGCCGATGATAACTGCCGCTACTAAGGCAATCGATACGAGTACGTCGGCCTTAATGTCAAATTTCGTAATCAGCCCAATACAGGCCTCTAAGATAATCGGCACGCCGCACAGCACGATAGCCACCCATGCCGGCTCAAAGGACAGGGACCATAGATCAAAAATGCTGATAACCAGGGCAATCCCCGATATGACCAGCAAAACAATATCCTTTTTCATACCGCCTAGTTCCAGGAACCATTCGAGTCGCTCAACCATATCATATCCCTCCTAAATAGGTATACCCCTATATGTATTTTTTTATGTATCCATTATACATATAGGGGTATAGGCAGTCAAGTGAAATATAAAAAAGAGACAGCGCATCGGAATCTCTCCTTCACGCTATCTCTTATGGTTTTCTGACAACAGTCCTAGGCGTGGGCGTTCGTCGTCGCCGTTACGTGTTCTCTCGTCTTTTCTACGGCAGCTTTCGTTTCGGCATTTTTAGGCATGGACCAGACGATGACGGCAGCCAGGAATACCAATACGGCGAAAATATACATGCCGGCGTCGCGGCTGTAGTTCTGAATCATGTAGCCCAGCAGCATGGGCGCAAAGAAGCCGCTCAGGTTTCCTAAGGCATTGATGGCTCCGCGGGCGCCGCCGGCCACTTCGGGCTGGAAGGTTTCGGCAACGATCGTCCACAGTACGGGATGGCCCGACAGCCAGAAGAAGCCGCAGAGGCACAGGAAGGCAAAGGACAACCAACCCGAATAGGACGCCGTAAATACGGAAGCGATGATGCACAGGCCGACGCAGACGTACGGAATGATGCAGTACTTGCGGCGATTCTGGCTCTTATCGGCCATGCGGCCGAAGAAGACGATGCCCAGAGCGGCAGCGATGTTCGGCAGCGCCGACAGCCAGCCAACCATGCCGATATCAGCTTTCAGGATATCCTTGATAATCGTCGGCAGCCAGAAGCTCAATACGTAGAAGGCGCAGCAAATGAGGAAGTATACGGCAACCATTTTCCACAAGTTAATATCGAAGACCAATTCTCTGTAGCTTGTCTTCGTCGCGCTCTTATTCGTGGCGGCAGCGGCTTTTTTCGCGGCCGCTTCGGCAGCCAGTTCACTTTCAATCCAGTTGCGTTCTTCTGCGCTCAGCCATTTCGCCTTGCTCGGACGGTCAGCGATGAGGGGCATCCACAAGAAAATCAAGGCGATGGAAGCTACGCCTTCGATGATGAACATTTCACGCCAGCCCCAGGTCGCGATGAGCCAGCCCGAAATGGGGCCGGAAATAATAGCCGATAAGGGGAAGCTCAGCAAGAAAATCGAATTGGCGCGGGCTCGTTCCGCCGGCGGGAACCAATGAGAAATGATGACTAAAATCGCAGGAAAAATACCGCCTTCAGCGATGCCCAAAATAAAGCGCACGACGTTGAATTCAAAGGACGTGCTGATAAATCCGCAAATCGTCGCGCAGCCGCCCCAAATGACAATCATGGCCGCAATAAAATTCTTAGCGCTCTTCCGTTCTGCCAAATGGCCGCCTGGAACCTGCAGGAGCAAATAGCCCCAGAAGAAAATGCCGATAGCCATGCCGATCGCCACGGCGTCTAAGCCCAGCTCTTCCATCATGCCGCCGGCCATGGCAAAGGAAATATTGGCACGGTCGATGTTGGCCACAATATATACCAGCACTGTCGCCGGCAAAATGCGCCACCATCGCGTGTTTGGAATCTTCGTTTCGTTCGTCATACTACCATCTCCTTCAAAATCTCTGTTCTTTCCATAGTACAACTCAAAATAAAAAAAATCTTTCATCTCACAAGAGACGAAAGATTTACTCACGCGTTACCACTCTAATTCACGCCATACGGCATGCCCTCAGCAGGTACGGACAATGTGTCGATACCCTCCTGTCTGTTAACGGCCAGGCCCCGGCTCCGCCTACTGCAATGTTCAGGGAGCTGCTTAGAGACGAGTTCACTTCCATTCCGTTGCCACTTCCCACCAGCCAGCGGCTCTCTGCAAACTTTCTGGAACTTACTATTTCTCTTCAACGCATTTTTATTTTGACTTGATGTATGCATATTACCACAACTCATAGTCTTTGGCAAGCAGTTTTTCGAAAATTTTCAGTAAACTTTTAGGTTAATCGTTTTATTTATCTATCTAATTTTAAGTTAATCGTTTAAATAATAAAGAAAGCCACAACGAAGGACCTTGTTAGACACGGGATTCGCTGTGGCTTTTCATGTACTTTTTATTTAATATTAGCAAACCGTTCGACGGCTTTCGTAAACTTTTCGATGGTCTTGTCCGGGTCGCCGTGGGCAATGCCGTCGCGGACGCAATGGCGGATGTGCCCTTCTAAAATAACCTGTCCGCACTTATGCAGGGCCGATTTCGCCGCATTAATCTGCGACAGGATATCTTCGCATGGAATATCTTCGTCGATCATGCGGTCGATAGCCTGTACCTGGCCGATGATCTTCTTCAGCCGGCGGTGCAGATTCTCTGCATCCATACATTGTTTCATGTAGCATTCCCCCTTATGTGCTGTCTAAAAATATACGAGCGTTACGCCGGCGCCGCCGCCTTCTACGTCGTCGAGGGCGTACTTCTTGACGAAGGGCTGGCCGTCTAAAAACTCGTGGATTTGACGGCGCAGGGCGCCGCTTCCCTTGCCGTGGATAAGGCGCACCGGACTGAATCCGGCAGCCAAGGCCTGATCCAGGAATTTTTCAACGTCCGGCAGCGCTTCCTGATAGGTCTTGCCGATGATATTGAGCTCCGTCGCAACGCTGGCCGTGCGGATAGGCCGAAAGGAAGACGAAGCGCTGGCCTTGCGTTCCGCCTGCTCTTCCCTCTTTATTTCATCCAGATAAGGTGCGCTGACATCCTGCAGCTTGACGCGGACCGTCATCCCCCGGACTGATACGGTCAGCTTCTTACCGTTGATTTCCGTAACCGTGCCCAGTCCGTCCAGGGAGTTGATAAATACGCTTTGGCCTACTTTAAGCTGCGACGGGTCGACAGGATCGCGGCGCGGCTTTTCCTTATCGGGCAGGGAAATCTGCTGAATCGCCCGGCGTGCCTGGTCGATAGCCTTGGCCTTTTCCTTGTCGGAGCTGTCCTTGGACTGCTGCTTGAGCTCGCGGATGATCCGTTCCGCTTCGACGCGGAGATTGCGTTTCAAATCGAAGGCCTCGCGGCGGCTCGAGTCGATAATATCCTGCCGCTTGGCCGATACCTTTTCCTTTTCCCGGCGCAGCTCGTCTTCTATGCGGCGCACGTCGGCCAGCTTCTGTTCCAGCTCGGCCTGTTCTTCGTCCATGCGCTTGGACTGGCTGTTGAGCTTGGTCAAAATAGCTTCCATGTCAACGTCCTGCGCCTTGCTGCGCAGCTCCTTCGCCTTGGCCAGTATCTCCGCCGGCATGCCAAGGCGCTCGCTGATGCTGAAGGCATGGCTGCTGCCGGCGGCGCCGATACGCAGCTTATACGTCGGCCGCAGCGTTTCTTCATCGAATTCTACGTGGCCGTTTTCAATGCCCGGCGTATTGTAGGCGTAGTTTTTCAAGTCGTTGTAATGGGTCGTCACCATGACGTACGACCCTTTCCGATACAAGGCGTCCAGTACGGCAATGGCAATGGCACTCCCCTCGGCCGGGTCCGTACCGGAGCCCAGTTCGTCGGCCAGAATGAGGTCGTCAGCCGTGCAGTGGCGCAGGATGTAGACGATTTGCTTCATATGGCTGGAAAAGGTACTGAGGTTTTGAGAAATATCCTGTTCGTCGCCGATATCAGAAAAGACGTCGCGGAAAATGGGCAGCTCCGAATCTTCGCCCACAGGGATGAACAAGCCGGCCTGATGCATGAGAACCAACAGCCCCAGCGTTTTCATCGAGACGGTCTTGCCGCCTGTATTGGAGCCCGTAATGAGGAGAATGCGGTATTCGCCGCCGAGAATGATCGTATTTGGCACGACGGCCTTCGCGTCGATGAGAGGATGACGGGCCTGGACGAGGCGGACGATTCCCTTCTGCGAAACGGACGGCCGGCAGGCCTTCATCTGCTGGGCCAGCTGCGCCTTGGCAAAGATAAATTCCAGGGCGGCGACGCATTTCGTACTGTCCATGAGGTCTTCATACTGGCCGCTCACAAGGGCTGTCAGGCGGCGGAAAATACGCTCGATTTCCTTCGTCTCGCCGATGCGGGCAGCCTGCAAGTCGTTGTTGGCGTTGACGATAGCCAAGGGCTCAATGTACAGCGTTGAGCCGCTGGCCGACGTGTCGTGGACGATGCCCGGAAAGGCATGGCGGTACTCCTGCTTGATGGGCACGACGTAGCGGTTATTGCGGACCGTTACCAGGGCGTCCTGGAAATACTTTTGATATTCTTTATTCTGCAGCACGCCCGTTACATACCGCTTTGTCTGCCGTTCCAGCTCGACGATGCGGTTTCGCAGGCGCATGAGCTCCGGCGACGCGTTGTCGCGAATCTGGTGGTTTTGGTCGAACACGCCGGCCATTTTATGAGAAATAAGGGAAAAATCGCTGATACCTTCGGCTTTCTCTGCCAGCTGGGGATATTCCTCCCCCTTATCCATAAAATACTGGCGAATGTCGCCGTACCGCCGGACGTTGTTCCAAATATCGATGCAGTCCTGTCCTTCGAGCGTCACGTCGCGCCTTGCCTTTTCCAAAGCCGGACGGATGTCGACGATGCCCCCCATCGGCACAGACGCCTCGCTCTGCAGGCAGCGACAGGCTTCTTCCGTGTCGTTCAGGCTTCGGGCTACTTCCTCTGCCTCACATACCGGCTTGAGCCGTCGGGCAATCTCCTTGGACATGCGCGACGGCGCGAGGCGTACGAGCATGTTTTGTACTTGATAAAAGCCGAGAATACGCAAACTTCGTTTATTCATCTATTTTTGTTACTCCTGATTTATAAAATACCGCGGAAAAAATGGCCTCGCGTAACGCCGCGGTCTTCCTTGCCGAAGACCATCGTTTCCAAGCCGTCGCGGAGACGGGCATACTGCTTCGTCGTGCGGCCTATCCATTCGGGAGAGCATCCCCGTCCTTCAATGCGCAGTACAGAAATGCCGGCCCGCTTCAGATCGCTGAAATAGGGAACCATGTCCAGCTCTTTGCTGTTCAGGATATGATTGCGGCAATACTGGTCCGTCACGACGGGAAATTGTTCATTCCGCCGGTCTTCCAAGGCAAAGCCGCCTTTCATGCAGGGAGCGGAACAGCCGGTCTTATGACCCGTTCCGGCAAAGGCCGCGACGGCGCACGATTCGGTAATCATCATTTCCAGCCGACCCGCTGCAACGGCTTCGACGGGGCAGCGGACAGCTTCGGCTATCTTCCCTATCTGCCGCAGCGTCGCTTCTGCAGACACGGTAATGCCGGCGCAGCCCAGCCGCACGTATTCGCCAGCCGCCGCGCTGTTGAATATATTTAACGGCCAATCGGCATATACAGGTATATCGGCCCCCATATCCCGCAGCATGGAAAATACGCTTATAGAGCCGGCGTACACGCCGTCAGCGCCGCTCTTCAGGGCCTGTTCCAGCTCACGCCGCACCAACCCGTTGTGCCGCTGCGACACGATGCGGGGCGTCGCCGCCCACAAGGAAACGCCCCGTTCATGAGCAATGCGGACGGCTTCCAGCCATTGGGCGGCAGAAAATGAACGGTGATGGTATGATTCGCCGCCGAAAATCACCCGGTCGGCGCCGCTGTCTGCAGCAGCCTGGACGGCGTCTATGGAATCGCAGCGGACGGCTATGGATAAGGGTATGCGCTGCCCATTGTCTGAAGCTTGGACAAAGCAGTCATCAGACGGCGTCCCGGCCGACGGGCGGACGTACTCTGCCAGAATGTCTTCTGTCAGCATATCGACGCATTGGCGGCGCAGCTCGTTGAGCACGCTGGCCGGAATCATATACGATTCATCCCAAATCGTAGCGTCGGCCAGCGTAAAGGGCGTATCGCCGAGGCGATCGAGCTGGCTCTTCACCCATTCGGCCGTAGCCGGACGCTTCTTCGCCTTCTGCACGATATAGTCCGATACGACATCCGCCGTATGGCCACCTTCATCCCAGCCCGTCAGCCGCAGCCGCCCTTCGCCGTCCACGTCGACGTGGCAGTACAGGGCGATGCGCCGCTGCAGCCGTTCGGCATGGCTCTGCCGGTCTTCCTTGCGGGCCAGCCGGTATATGGTGCCGGTCAGCAAATCGCTGCGGCGCATTTCCAGGACAAATTGCTTCTTATTGGAAAACGTACCGACGGCAGAGCGAACTTCATCGATACATTCCCGTCCGTCAGGCGCGATGATTTTGATCATATCGCCGGCAGCCAAAGGCTCGTCCAATACGGCGTCGACGACGTTGTCCCGGTACGCCGAGGCCGTGCCGACGCGCCGGCCCTGATTGCCGCCGCCTTGCTCGGTAAGAGTGCGGCGGCCTACCGTCCCGGCGAGGAAATCGTGCTGATACGTGCGGTTAAAGCTTTCCGCTGTCAGCTGCACCGCATCGGCCATGGCGTCCTTTCGCTCCTGAGCCGAGCGGCAATGGCTGTCCATGACGCGGCGGTAAGCCTGCACGACGGAACGGACATAGCCCAGCCCCTTCATGCGGCCTTCGATTTTAAAGGAAGACACGCCGGCGTCCATGAGTGCGTCGATATATTCGAGGCTGTTTAAGTCCTTCAAGCTCAGAATATAGGCGTCTTCCTTCAGCAAGGGGCTGCCGTCTTTCGTCAAATTGTACGGCAGGCGGCACGGCTGGGCGCAGGCGCCGCGGTTGCCGCTGCGGCCGCCGATAAAGCTGCTCATGAGGCATTGTCCCGAGTAGGACATGCACGACGCGCCGTGAATAAACACTTCGATAGCCATCGTCGTATGACTGCATATTTCCCGGATTTCATCGAGGGATACTTCCCGGGCTAAAACGGCCTGCGTAAAGCCGAGTCGTTCCAAAAAGCGCACGCCGTCCAAATCGGCAACGGTCATCTGGGTGCTGCCGTGGATGGGAACG
>USGG01000067.1 GCA_900554215.1 uncultured Megasphaera sp. | reverse complement strand
CAGACCATTTCCATTGTATCATAGGAGGTTCTTTCTTTTTCTATAAGGAGTATATGTCTACCCCTAGTGTAACTAGGGGTTTTATCATGCCTATTCGGCGACAACGAAACCTCTGAATGGCAATGGATGCCGTTCAGAGGTTTTTCCATTTCTTCTTAGGTTTACGATTTCAGCTATGTGTTTCTAAAATATGCAAATAAATGCTGCTAAATGCAATTATTTACAGAGAATTTGCAATATATTTTCTGGAACTACATATATATGCCGTAGGATATAGGTATAGCAAGACATTATATGGAAAGCATCATATTGTCGTACATACAGGAGGAAATGGACATGAATATGAAACGGTGGATGAAATGCATAAGCGTATCTTTAATGCTGGTAGCTGCAGCCGCAAGCTTCGGCGGCTGCGGAAGCGCCGGAGGCGGCAGCGACAAACAGCCCTTTACGATTGCGTATGCTCCCAATGAATCGACAGAGCAGAGCGCCGATGCCCGCAGTGCGTTATCGGCAGATTTAGGCAAAACGCTGGGACGGGAAGTAAAGGAAATCAGCGCGTCTGACTACAACGGCATCATCGAGGCCTTGCGGACGAAAAAGGCCGATATGGCTTATTTGGGAGCGGAGGGCATCTCCCTGGCGAACCAGCGCTTAGACGGAAACGTAGACGTCATCGTCATGAAGGCCCCAGGCGGCGATAAGGCGAAAGCGCGGTATCATTCTGTATTCATTACGAAATCGGATCGTTCGGATATCAATTCTATTCAGGATGTAAAGGGCAAGAAGATGGCCTTTGTCGATCCAGGTTCTACGTCAGGCAATCTCATTCCGACGAGCATGATCATGAAAGCTTTTGCCAATGAAAATCTCGACAGCGAAACGCTGCATATGAATGAAAAATTCTTCTCGTCGGCTATGTTCTCCGGTAAGCATCAAGCCAGCATTCAGGCCGTTGCTAAAGGTGATGTAGATGTAGCTGCTGTGTCAGATCAGATTTTGCAGGCTGAAATTAACAGCGGCAATGTTCAGGTTGGAGACATCAAGGTCATTGCCACTTCAGATCCGATTCCTTCAGAAGGCATGATCATTCGTGCTGATATGGATCAAAATCTGCGCAAGACACTGACGGATTTTCTCCTGCAGTATAACAACGAAGATTATTTCACAAAGGTTATTAAAGTAAAAGGCGCTCGCTTTGTAGAAGCTTCTAAAGCCGACTACCAGCCCATTATCGAGCTGAATCAGCTTCTCAGCAAGTAAGGAGGCCGGCTCGCATGAATTGGACAGAAGAGCAGCCAGTCGTCGTATTTGAACATGTAGGCAAGCGGTATGGAAACGGAACGCAGGGATTGAATGATGTCAGCTTTTCCGTATATCCGGGAGAATTTATTGCCGTCATCGGCCCATCCGGCGCTGGAAAATCGACGCTTCTCCGTTCTATTAACAAGCTGCATGACGTGACGGAAGGGCGTATACTTATTGGCGGCGAAGATATTTCTAAAGCCAGAGGAAGCCAGCTTCGGGCCCTGCGGCGGCAAATAGGCATGATCTTTCAAAACTATAACTTGGTGTATCGCTTGTCGGTGCTGCAAAATGTACTTCACGGGCGACTGGGATACATGGGTTCCTTACAGGGCATGATGGGCCGGTATCGGGAAGAGGATAAGGAAAAAGCCGTAGAGCTGCTGAGAGAAATCGACATGGGAGATTTTCTTAATACCCGCGCTGCCGATCTGTCCGGCGGCCAGAAGCAGCGCGTCGGCATTGCTAGGGCCTTTATGCAGGATCCAAGAATTCTTCTTTGCGATGAACCTATTGCATCGTTAGACCCATCAAGTGCTAAAATCATCATGGATATGATTTATTCCATGGCCTCACGCCGCCATATCGCCTGCTTGGTCAATCTGCATCAGATCGACGTGGCAAAGGCCTATGCGACCCGTGTCATTGGTCTGCGGAAAGGGCGAATTGTTTTTGATGGGCCTCCCAGTGATATGAATGACGACGTGATACAGGATATTTACGGTGTATCAGCTGATGAACTTACCATAAAGGAACGAAATCTATGAAACGGAACGAATCTCATGCAGTATATACCATGGCCGGAGTCATCGCGGCGGCTTTTATCGCCGCGACGGCTTATACCGGCTTTAATCCGGCGGAAATTATACCGCAGCTTGGTGAAGGATGGAAGTTCTTTACAGAAGACTTCCTGCCGCCGCAAGTATCGTTCAGCGAAGCCGTCATGGAATGTATTGCCGTGACGATTTCCTTGGCCATATCGTCGGCCTTTGTGGCTGCAATACTGGCCGTTGTGGCCGCAGTGTTCGGCAGCGAAAAGACTTCCCCGTCTCGGTATGTTGCCGGCCTTATTCGCGGAGCGGCCACCTTCCTGCGCAACATTCCGACTCTTGTCTGGGCTTTTATCCTCTTTTCTTCGCTGGGCGTCGGCACGAGTGTAGGGTTTATCGCCCTGGTGATTACCAGCTTTGCCTTTATGACCCGCACGTTTATCGAGGTTATTGACGAAATTCCTCAGGACACGTTAGAATGTATGGAAGCCGTAGGCGCCGATTTCTGGCAGCGCATGTTCCAGTGCGTGATTCCCTGCTGCATAGCCGGCTTTATTTCATGGTTTCTCTATTGTCTGGAAGTCAATATCCGCGCCTCGACCATCGTCGGCATGGTAGGAGGCGGCGGCAGCGGCATGGTTCTGCTGTCGTATCTGAAAGCCTTTAAATATCCGCAGGCCGCCGGCATCATCTTGATGATTGCGGCAATTGTCATCCTGGTAGATATCATGACGGGATGCTTGCGAAAGAGAGTGATGAATCCATGAATATAGAAGAAGTTACGGCTGTAGATTCGGCCGTGAGGCCCGAGAAGAATGGGAAGAAAAAGATAGATGTCGGCGTCCGCGGGGGAGATCATTTCATCGCCCTGTTCCTGGCCGGCACGACGGCAGCCGCCGCGGTGTCTCTGTATATGCTGCATATTGACTGGCTGCAGCTGGCGGAACGTTCCTCCGGCATCGTTGAAATTTTTTGGAAAATGGCTCATATGACGACGGACAGCGTCGACTTTACCCTGCTTTCTTTCGCCGACACCTTTTCCATTATGGTGCTGGCTACGGTGTACAGTATATTCCTGGGCCTTGTTTTCGGGCTATTGGCTGCGGAAAACGTCGTCGGCAGCAGAATCGCCGCCGGGGCGGTCAAGGCCTTCTTTACCTTTTTGCGGGCTGTGCCGACGCCCGTATGGGTTCTGCTGATGCTGGTCTGCTTTGGATTTGGCCCCGTAGCGGGCGTTACGGGTTTGTCTATTCATACCGTGGCCTTTTTTACCCGGGCCTTTTCCCAGGCCTTCGAGGACGTGCCGCAGGGTACGATAGACGGCTTGGCGGCCTTAGGCGCGACGCGCTGGCAGATTATCTGCTGCGGCCTGCTGCCCAGCGCCGTCACGCAGCTCGTTGCCTGGATTGCCCTGCGGTTTGAAATCAATTTTGCCGAATGCGCGATTCTGGGGATGGTAGGAGCCGGCGGCATCGGCTTCGCTATTTCTACAAGCATACAAAACTATACAGTATGGACAAGCGGGCCTCGCCGTTTTTCTGGTATTCGCCTTCGCTTTTGGCTTAGAACGCGGCTTTTTGCTGGTCAAGCGGTCCATGCAGTAAAAGGAGTGGTAACGTTGGAATTTTATAATCCTGTGCGCATCCTTGCCGGACATGACGGCTTGGAGAATCTGACTCTTTACCTGGAGGAAACGAGCCGGGAGAAGAAGATTCTCCTGCTGACCCGCGGCATGGATTTCTCTCAAAGTCCTGCCGGACAGGCTCTGCAGCAGGCTTTGGCAGGACACGACGTCCGGGAAGAAGAGCTGACTCTTTCCAATCCCGATGTGGCCGATATGGCCGCTATGCTGGAACGGGTTGGCGGCGAGTCGTACGGCCTCATTCTCGCCGTCGGCGGCGGCAGCGTCATGGATACGGCGAAGACATTGGCCCTGGCGATTCCTGCCGGCATTCGGGGAACGGAAGAACTGCGGGCTTTTATCACCGCAGAGGCGTATGAAGCAGTGCAGCCTGTTCCCTGGATCGGCGTGCCGACGACGTCCAGCACGGGTTCGGAAGTGACGCCGTGGGCGACCGTATGGGACCGGGAACGGGAATGCAAGATGTCCTGCAGTTATACCCGCAATTTTGCGGCTCTGGCTGTCGTCGATCCGGTGTTTACTCTTACCTGCCCAGTATCGCTGACTATATCGTCGGCGCTGGATGCCTTGTGCCACAGTACGGAGTCGTTCTGGGCCCGCCGTACGAACGAAGTATCGCAGACCTTCGCCTTATTGTCCATCGGCCTCATTCGCCGTCATTTAGAGGACTTGGCGACTCATCCGGACGACGCGGAGCTGCGCCTGCTTATCGGCAAGGCCAGCTTATATGCCGGACTGGCCTTCAGCAATACGAAGACGACGGTCTGTCATTCCGTATCGTACCCCATGACGGAAAAGTTCGGCGTACCTCATGGCACGGCGGCGGCCTTGACGCTGGGCGATTTTATGGATTTCAATAAGGCGGCGATTCCCCGCTATGCAGAGCTGCTGGAAGCATACCAATGCGCTTCGGCGGCAGAGGTCAAAGACTGGATATTCCGCATGCTGTCTCTCGGCGGCTTCGCCCTTCGCCTGCAGGACTACGGCATCGGCAGCGGCGATATTCCCTACATCGTCGGCCACGCTTTCACTAAGGGACGGGCGGACAACAATCCCGTCGACGTACAGCCCGAAGATGTGCAGGAGGTACTGGAACGTATTTTTTAATCGTGACGATGAAAAAAGCTTGAAACAAAGGGACTTTTTAGAGCCCTGCGTTTCAAGCTTTTTGGTTTGCAGCGATTAATATATGGTCATATTCTTTTCTTTGTACTGTTCAAAGATTTTAATGGCTTCTTCGCGTCCCATCTGCCGCAAGGCCAGGGTACCTTCGTCGGCGCAGCCCCGCTTGATGAAATCGTAAATGAAGTCGTCGCGGAAGCCAATGGCCGCGGCGTCTTTGGCACTGTTGCCGTAATACACCGTTTTGATATTCGCCCAGATGATGGCCGAAAGGCACATCGGGCAGGGTTCAGCCGACGTGTAGAGCTCGCAGCCCGACAGGTCGTACGTGCCGAGGCTGCGGCAGGCGTCGCGGATGGCCTGTATTTCGCCGTGACAGGTTGGGTCGTTGTTTTTCAATACTTCGTTATGGCCGCGCCCGACGATGACGCCGTCCTTGACGACGACGGCACCGAAGGGGCCGCCGTGGCCTGTTTCTAAATTTTTTGCCGATTCGGCAATAGCTTCGTCCATGAAATTCATCGTATGTCATTCCTCCGTGATTCGCAGATTTCTTTTTGCGCCTCGCATATTATACCATAGGCAGGCGGGAAAACGAAATGGTTTGGGCGGCCGGCCTTGTTTTGTATGAATAAATAGATAATCAAAACGATAAATGATATAATAAGAGAGATATTTTGTATTATATGTGCTACAAACGTTTAGGAGGACTACTATGAAGTGCCGCTATTGCGATAGAGAAGCCGTCTATGACGACGGCATGTGCGAATCGTGCCATCGCTTGTACCAGCAGTACGAGCAGGCCGAGGCAAAGGTTATGTCGGATCACGAACGGGACAGCTTCCGCGGGCAGACGATCGAGGAAGACGGTACGGTACGAGACGAACAGAAAGCCTATGAGGAACAGATGCGCGAACAGCAGCGCCGCCGTTCAGGCGTGCGCATCATCACGTCGGGATTGTCCTGGCGCGTCAAGCTGGCCCTGGGCTTTATCGTATTCTGCATCGTCGCCGTTATCATCAGCGCCCTTGGCTTTATCATCATGGCGATGCCTTATTTGCTGGGTGCGCTGGTCATTTATTTTGTATATAACATTGTCAAAGCGTTTCTGAATCGGTAAGAGGAGGCTGACATGAAGGAAACTTTGTTGATTATAGATGGAAGCAGCCTGTTATACCGGGCCTTTTACGCCATCCCTTCCCTGACGGACAGCCAGGGGCGGCCAACGAATGCCGTGTACGGTTTTTTGAATATGCTGCTTAAATTGTACGAGCAGCTGGAGCCCCATTACGTAGCCGTAGCCTTTGACAAGGACAAGCATACTTTCCGAAACGACTTGTACGACGGCTATAAGGCGACGCGCAAGCCGGCGCCCGACGACCTGCGGCCCCAGTTCTCCCTGATACGGGAGGTGCTGGAATGCTTAGGCATTCACGTCCTGGAGCTGGAAGGCTATGAAGGCGACGATATTATCGGCACCGTTGCTCGGCAGATGGAAGCGAAGGATTTTCACATCGACATCGTGACGGGCGACCGCGACGCGCTGCAGCTCGTCGATGAAAACGTCACAGTCCATTTGACGAAAAAGGGCATTACGAATATGCTGGCCGTTACGCCCGACGTCATGACGGTGGAATATGGCTATATGCCGTCCCAGGTCGTTGACATGAAGGCCCTCATGGGTGATACGGCCGACAATATTCCCGGTGTTCCCGGCGTCGGAGAAAAGACGGCGGCGAAGCTCATCGCGCAATTTCAGCATGTAGAGGCCCTGTACGACCGTATTGACGAAGTGGAGGGCAAAAAATTGCAGGAAAAGCTGGCTGACAACAAGGACAAAGCCTTTCTGTCGAAGGAGCTGGCGACGATATGCTGCAGCGCGCCTGTCGAGTATACGCTGGATATGTTCCTGCCGCAGCCGCGCAAGGAAGATGTGGCCGCCTTGTTCCGCAGTCTGGGCTTTAAAAATATGCTGGCCCGGTTTGCCGCCTTCGACCGCTTTTCATCCTTAGCCGACGAGGAACTGGTACAGGACGTGTCCCTGCAGCTGCTGGACGACTTGCGGCCGCAGGACCTGGTCAGCCAGATCGTCGCCGTGGAAGGCGTGTATGAACCGGCCGCGCCCCTGCCTGCGCTGAAGGCTTTAGCCATTGCGGGAAGACAGGGCGTGTTCGTCGTGCCGGCAGGACGGGAAGGAGAATATCTCCGCGCCTTAGCCGACGCGGCCTTAGTCGTCACGTCGCAGGGCAAGCAGCTCGTCAAGGCGGCGTCGCCTTATACGGACAAGCGCCTGCCCTTGGCGGATATCATACTGGCGGCGTATTTGCTGGACCCGACGCGGACTGCTTATGGCCTGGCGTATTTGTCGGAAAAATTTGCCGTGCCGCTGCAGGAAGGTAGCGACGAAGCTCTTCGTATGGCCGGCGACGCGCAGTTTTCCCTCGACGTATGGCCCAAGGCGGCCGAAGCCTTGGAGCAGGCCGGATTGACGACTTTGTACGATACGATTGAAATCCCCTTGATTCATACGCTGGCTGTCATGGAAATGAACGGCTTTACCGTCGATACGGAACGGCTCATGGATATGGAGCGGGAGCTGTCGCTGGAAGCGGACAAGCTGGAAGAGGAAATTTACGACGATGCCGGCGAGACCTTCAACATCAATTCGACGAAGCAGCTCGGCGTCATCTTATTTGAAAAGCTGGGACTGCCGGTTATCAAGAAGACGAAGACAGGCTATTCGACAGACTCGGCCGTATTGGAAGCCCTCATGGAGCAGCATCCCATGATTCCGAAAATACTGCAGTTCCGGGCTTTGAAAAAGCTGATTTCTACCTATCTGGACGGCTTGGAGCCCTTGATTTCCCGGGAAACGGGCCGCATTTACACGTCCTTTAACCAGATGGTCACGGCGACGGGCCGCCTGAGCAGCTCAGACCCAAACTTGCAGAACATACCCATCCGAACCGAGCAGGGCCGCAAAATCCGTTCCTTGTTCGTGCCGGGCGAAGGCTACGACTACATCGTATCCGGCGACTACTCGCAGATCGAGCTGCGCCTTTTGGCTCATTTGTCCCAGGACCCGACGATGATCGACGGCTTCAAGAAAAATCAGGACATTCACCGCCGCACGGCGTCGGAAGTGTTCGGCATTCCCTGGGACGAGGTCACGCCGGAGCAGCGCTCCCATGCCAAAGCCGTTAACTTCGGCATTATTTACGGCATCAGCGACTTTGGACTGGCCCGCAACATTTCTATTTCCCGTCAGCAGGCCAAGGAATACATCGATTCCTACTTCGCCCGCTACAGTACGATTCACGCTTATATGGACAAGCTCGTGGCGGAAGCCCGCGAGACGGGGATGGCCAAGACCATGTTCGGACGTATCCGCACGCTGGCCGATATTAACAGCAAGAACTTTACGCGCCGTTCCTTTGCCGAGCGGACGGCGATGAACACGCCGATTCAGGGCAGCGCCGCCGATATCATCAAGCTGGCCATGAACGCCGTTCAGGACGAATTGGAACGCCGCGGCCTGAAAAGTCGTCTTCTCGTGCAGGTCCACGACGAGCTCGTCCTGGAAGTGCCGGCTGACGAGCGGGAAGAAGTGGAAACGCTGCTGAAGGATACGATGGAACATATCGTGACCTTGTCGGTGCCTCTGGTCGTCGATATTCACTGCGGCCGGAACTGGGAAGAAGCGAAATAGGAGGAGTTATATGCCTGAATTGCCGGAAGTAGAAACGGTGCGCGCCTATATTGAAGAACACGCAGCGGGAAAACGGATCGAAGAGATACGGCTCCTGCTGCCGCGCCTGGTGAAAAACGCGCCGCCTGAAGAATTTTGCCGTCTATTGACGGGACAGACGATTTCAGCCGTCAGCCGCAAGGGAAAGTATTTGCTCGTTCGTTTCAGCGGCGGCCCGTCTCTGCTCGTGCATTTGCGCATGACCGGCAGCCTCATCTATCAGGAGGAGTACGAAGAAATACGAGGGCAGCGCATTATTTTCGTATTAAATGAAGGATATATTCTGTATCGTGACGTCCGCACCCTCGGGTGCCTGTGGCTCGTGCCGCCGGAGGGGCCGACAGGCGTTTCCGGCTACGATTCGCTGGGGCCCGACGGCAA
>USGG01000066.1 GCA_900554215.1 uncultured Megasphaera sp. | reverse complement strand
AACCGGTACAGAGTGAACTGAAGGACGGTTATTTCTGCATAGACCGCCGTTGGAAGAAAGGGGACAAAGTAGCTGTCCATTTCGATATGGAACCTCGTACGGTGAAAGCCAATAATAAGGTGGAGGCAGATCGTGGCCGTATTGCCGTGGAGCGTGCTGGATATGGGTTTAGATGCGAACTACCTGGTGAAAGAGCTGGAGCTGGCCCGCAAGGGCGCGTTTACCATACCGTGCTTCGACGGCTGCCGGCGGTGTCACGTATGCGGAGGCGGCGATGGCGACGGAATGGATTAGCCGTGATGGCCTCGGCTGGGAACAGAGCCGCCTGCTGCGGCAGGCCGGCCTGCGTCACGGAGCAACGGGCCGCTGCGGCGGCGTGAGCCAGGGGGCCTATGAATCGCTGAACCTGTCGTTTCAGACTGGGGACGCCGCGCTGCATGTGCTGGAAAACCGCCGCCGCTTGTGTCAGGCCGTCGGCATGGATTTGACGAAGCTGACGACGTGCCGTCAGACCGGCGAAGGCCACATCGTCGCTGTCGGCCCTGCCGAAGCCGGCTGCGGCGCCGGCAGCGTCCATACGGAGCTGGCTCATACAGACGCCTTGATGACAAACTGCGCCGGCCTGCCCTTGGCCGTTTTTACTGCAGACAGCGCCCCTGTCATCCTGTTCGATCCGGCCCATCATGCCTGCGCTGTCGGACGGGCCGGCCTGCGGGAAACGACGACGAGGCTGCCTGCGAAAATGGTCCTGGCCATGGAGCTGGTATACGGTTCTATTCCCGCCGACCTGTACGCCTACGTCGGCCCCTGCGCCGGCGCGGACCATGTCGAAATCAGCGAAGGCTTCGCCCAGGCCGTAGCACGCATGGGGCCTGCCTATGCCTGCTGCATCGGCCGCGGAGCCCGGCGGACGATCAATTTGAAGCAGACCGCGCGGCAGCTGCTGACAGATGCGGGACTTTTGCCGGGCCATATAGATATTTCTCCTTCGTGCGTATACGAGGAGGAGGAACGATTTTTTTCCTACCGGCGGGACTTCGGCCGTACGGGCCGCATGGCGGCCTTCGCCGTTCTGTAAGGGAAGCGGGGACGGCTGACGAAGACGAATGGACGGAGTGAGAATTTTTTATAAAAATTACTAGCATTTGCAGCGTTAAATATATATAATAGAAACAGTGTAATGTTTTATGAAGTAAGTCATGTACCCTACTGAAACTATGGGCGCTACGGAGGGATTACGCTTGATTAAGGATAATATTGAAGCCGTACGGCAGCGGATTTCCGCAGCAGCCGCCCGCGTCGGGAGAACCGATGCGATTACGCTGGTCGCCGTGACGAAGAACCACCCGGTCGAATTCATGAAAGAAGCGGCCGCAGCCGGTATTACCGACGTAGGTGAAAACCGTGTGCAGGAAGCTCTGCAGAAACAGAAGGAATTTCCCGATAATGGATTGACGTGGCATCTGATCGGTCACTTGCAGACCAATAAGGCCAAGCACGCCGTCGAACACTTTGATTTGATTCATTCCGTCGACTCGGAGCATTTGCTGCGGGCCGTCGACAAGGAAGCCGGAAAGATCGGCAAGGTTCAGGATATTTTGCTGCAGGTCAACGTGGCCCGGGAAGAAACGAAGTTCGGCATGGAAGTGGAAGAGTTTCCCGCCCTGTGCCGATTGGCCGGCGAGCTCCCTAACGTCCGCGTGCGGGGGCTGATGTGCATCGCGCCGAATTTTGAGCAGGTAGAGGACGTTCGTCCCATCTTCCGCATTGCTCGCGCGCTGTACGACGACATGAAGCTCAAATTCCCTGAAGGCCAGGTTCAGTATCTGTCTATGGGCATGACCCATGATTTTGAAATAGCAATTGAAGAAGGCGCGAACGTAGTCCGCGTAGGCACGGCTATCTTCGGCGCGCGTAATTACTAAGGAGGATATGACATGGGATTGAAAGATGTTTGGAATAAGGTTACGAATTCTATTAGCGGAGTAAACGACGAAGACGATTTCGAAACGGATGAATTCGAAGACGAAGAAGACGTTGTGGAAGAACGGCAGAACCGCCGCTCTGTCGCTGCGCCCCATCGTCCTGCCTTAGGATACGGCGCACAGCCGGCGCAGCCCCTGAAAATGATGATCGTCGAACCGGAAACCTTTGACGATTCGCAGAGCATCGCCGATTTCCTGCGGGAACGCAAGCCCGTGGTCATCAACTTCGAATCGACGGCTCCCGACGTGTCGAAGCGCGTCGTAGACTTCATCAGCGGCGCGACGTACGCTCTCGACGGCAACATCCAGAAGGTCGGTAAGGATATTTTCCTGTGTGTCCCGAGCAATGTGACCGTCGACAGAAGCAAGCACGACTACGGCGATTTCAGCGCGGCGCAGCTGGCCTGGAATAACGGCGACGAAACGCCGCAGAAGTAAGACATAACGAGGGATTTTTGTGAAAAACAGAGATAGAATTATTCGGTATTACCAAGGCACGGATAACGGGGAACTGGCGGCCCGGCTGATCGATTTGGCCGACAGCGCCGCCAAGGGCCGTCCCTATGCCGTCAGCGAATTCGTTTCGCCCGGCGCGGTGCAGATCGGCGAAACGATTCAGGCTCATGCGCCGGCGCTGGTACTGCGTACCTTCGGCGGCTATCAGGGGGCGGAACGGGTAAAGCTGGCCTTTGTCAGCGCCGATTACGACGGCCCGGTGGACTTTAACCTGACGGCCTGCCGGATCCAATGGGATTCCCGCTATCGCCTTCTCAGCCATCGCGACGTACTGGGCTCTCTCATGGGCTTGGGCATCGGCCGCGAACGCTTCGGCGACATCATCATGCAGGACGACGGCGCGATTATTCTGGCCGATACGGCGCTGCTGCAGTACCTGAAGCAGAACTTCACCAAGGTGGCTATGGTGTCCGTAACGGTCGAAGAAATGCCGCTGAGCGATATTGCGCCGCGGCAGGAAAAGGTAAAGGAAATCAAGACGACCGTCGCGTCTCTGCGGCTGGATGCCGTCGCGTCGTCGGGATTCGGCATTTCCCGTACGAAGGCGGCCGAAGCGATTAAGGGCGACCGCGTGCAGGTAAACTGGCAGCCGGCAAAGGGGCCGTCCCAGGACGTGCAGGAAGGCGACGTCATTTCCCTGCGCGGCAAGGGCCGTATGGAACTGGCGCAGATTACGGGGACGTCCCGCAAGGGGCGCATCGGCGTGCTGCTGAAGCGCTATATGTAAGGCGTATTGGGTTGTAGTAGATCTGATTCAAGGAGGAATTTCGTCATGCTGACACCAATGGATATTCATAATAAAGAATTCAAACGGGGATTCCGCGGATATAGTGAAGAAGACGTAGACGCTTTTATGGAAAGCATTGCCGCCGACTATGAAAAGGTCTATCGCGAATATTGCGAGCTGAAAGAACGGTGTGACAAGCTGCAGGACAAGCTGACGCAGTATGAAAAGATGGAATCGACGATGAACAGCACCCTGATGCTCGCCCAGCAGACGGCGGAAAACGTCAAAGTTACGGCCCGCAAGGAAGCAGAACTCATCCTGCAGGAAGCGTCGAATAAGAAAAAGCAGATGCTGAACGAAACGACGATGAGTCTGCAGTCTTCGCAGCAGGAATTAGACAAGGTTGTCGCCCAGACCCGGGCGTTCCGTGAAAAGTGCCGGGCTATTTTGACCAGCCAGCTGCGGCTGCTGGACGATATGGCTTTAGACAGCAAAAAAGATGACGACGCAGCGGTTAAGCCGGTGGAAGAACCGCCTGCGGAAGACGCAAAAGCAGAAGAATAATAGGAACGAATATGCTCTCTTTCAGGTATGACGACGCAGTTAGACCCGGCAGGGAGTATATTTATTTTATGGAGGTATGGAAGAATGAAGCGAATTGCCTTGCTGCTCATAGCCGCCGCCGTGCTGCTGACCGGCGGCGCGGGAGCCTATAATCCCTACGCGCCCAATCCCTTTGACGCGATGGAACGAAACTCCTGGGAATATCAGTACGTATACGAGTTGACGAAGGACGGCCTGACCGACGCCGACCTGTCGAAATTTTCGCCGTCCTATCCCCTGACCCGGTTTGAAATGGTGCCCATGGTAGAAGCGGCCCTGCGCAACCGGAATCAGGCGACGGAAGAACAGCAGAAGAAAATAGACCGGCTGGCCGAGGCCTTTGCCGACGATTTGGCTCTGGCCGGCGTATATCCGTCCCAGCTGGCGCCGTCAACGGGCGGTCAGCCCTTCGAGTGGAAGAAAGGAGACGTACAATGAATACGCCGAAATCAGAGATACGAATGATTGCCCTCGATTTGGACGGCACGCTGCTGCGCAGCGACTCTGCCGTATCGCCGCGGACTCTCAGCGCGATTCAGGAAGCCTGCTCGCGCGGCGTCGTCGTGGCTATCGCCACGGGCCGCATGTATGCGACGGCCAGTCCTTACGGCAAGCTGCTGGGCTTGGGAGATATTCCGATGATGCTCTATGCCGGCGGGCTGATCCAAACGGTCGAATCGAAACGGAAGCTGTTTGAACAGGCCATTGATGTGCAGGATGCGGTGGAACTGCTGGCCCTGACGAAACGGATGGGCTGGCAGATGCAGACCTACATCGACGACGTGCTGCGCGTAGCCGAATATGACGAATGGATTCAAGACTATGAGCGCATTACCCATTGCCGGGCTGTCGTCTGCGGCGACGATTTTTATACGCCCCAGGGAGCGCTCAATAAGCTGCTGAGCCGCGGCGAGCATGAAGAGCTGGTACGGCGCAGGGATATCATCGAAGAGGCCATGCCGGGGCGGTTTACTATTTTGTTTTCCGACCCGACGTTTTTGGAAATCATGCCGAAGGGCGTGAATAAGGGCATCGGCCTGCATCGCCTGGGCGAGCTGTTCCAGGTGCCTGTCGAACAGATTATGGCCGTCGGCGATTCGCCGAACGACGTCGATATGCTGAAAGAGGCGGGCTTTGCCGTCGCCATGGACAACGCCTCGCCGGCCGTAAAGGACGTCGTGGACTACGTCACGGCCGGCAACGACGACGACGGCGTCGCCAAGGTGATTGAGAAGTTCGTTTTATAGATAAGGAGGCTCTTATGGACCAATTCCATCTGATTATCGTAACCGGCATGTCTGGCGCCGGTAAAAGCCAGGCGGTACAGGCATTGGAAGATATGGGCTATTTCTGCATCGATAATATTCCTCCCGTCCTCATTCCCAAGTTTGCCGAATTATGCATGAAGGGCGGCGAACGGGTTCGTCACGTGGCCCTCATCGCCGATATACGGGGCGGAGAATTTTTCGACGCTATGAGCCAGTCGCTGAAAGAATTGAAAGCTCAGGGCGTTTCGTATGAAATCGTATTTATCGAAGCGTCGGACCAGACCCTCGTGCGCCGCTATAAGGAAACGCGCCGTCTGCACCCGCTGGCGCCGCACAGCCGGCTGAGCCAGGGGATTGCAGAAGAACGGAAGCGTCTGGAATCGCTGCGGAAGCACGCCGATTTCATCATCGATACGACGAATTTGAAGCCGAAGCAGCTTAAAGAGCTGCTGGTGAAGAAATACGCCATCAGCGAGGGACGGAAGGGCATGAACGTTACGGTCGTATCCTTCGGATTTAAGCACGGCATGCCCATCGATGCCGACATTGTCGAAGACGTCCGTTTTTTGCCTAATCCCTTTTACATCGAAGAATATCGGAATAAATCAGGCCGCGTTCCTGCCGTTCGCGAGTACGTAGAAAGCTTTCCCATATCGACGACCTTCAAGGAAAAATGGTTTGACATGATCGATTTCCTGCTGCCCAACTACGAACGGGAGGGAAAGAGCCAGCTGGTCATCGCCGTCGGCTGCACCGGCGGCATGCACCGCAGCGTCTGCATGGCCGAGGCCTTGTACAAGCACTTGAAAGAAACGGGCGTAGACGTATCCATCGAGCATCGGGATCTGTATAAAAACGACGTAGAAGAAGACGCGCCGGGCTACGAAGGAATGTAATGGAGGGGTCGGAGTATGCGCTTTTTTAAATGGCTGCATCCGGGACTGCATATCAAGCGATGGCTGTTTCTTTTCGGCTTGGGAATGATGGCGACCAGCTTCGGCCTGGTCCTGACCTTTAACTACCAATGGCTGGGGCAGGTTGAAGAGTGGATGTTCCGCCTGCTGTACGAAATGACCGGCCATTACAACTATACGGTGCTGGCGACGATCGGCATCCTCGTCATCGTGTCGGGCCTTTTCCTCATGGGATGGGCGACGCGCCGGCTCATCCGGACGATGCTGGGCGTCGTCATGCCCAATGAGTCGGAAAACATCAGCGATTTAATCTTGGCTAATCTGCAGCTGGCCAAGGGGCCGAAGGTCGTCGTCATCGGCGGCGGCACGGGGCTGTCGGTCATGCTGCGAGGGCTGAAGACCAAGACGTATAATCTGACGGCCGTCGTTACCGTAGCCGACGACGGCGGCTCTACGGGCCGCATACGACAGGATTTGGATATCATCGCTCCCGGTGATTTGCGGAACTGCCTGGTCGCCCTGGCCGATAAGGAAGGGCTGATGGAAAAGCTCTTTGCCCATCGCTTCGGCGGCTCCGGCAATTTGACGGGCCACAGCTTCGGCAATTTATTTATCGCCGCCTTGATCGAAGTTCTCGGCGACGTAGAGGAGGCTATGGATGCGACGAGCAAGGTTTTGAAGGTCCGCGGCAAGGTCATTCCTGCGTCGGCGGAAAAAATACAGCTGAACGCGGAGATGACCGACGGCCGGGTCATTTGCGGCGAATCGCAGATTCCCCACGCCCACGGCAAAATCAAACGGGTGTTTACGACGCCTGAACAGCCTAAGGCGATTCAGTCTGCCATCGAGGCGATTCAGGAAGCCGACGTCATCGTGCTGGGGCCGGGAAGCCTGTATACCAGCATTATGCCGAATCTGTGCGTTCCCGATATAGCGGCGGCCGTGCGGGCCAGCAAAGCCAAGAAGATTTATATCTGCAACGTCATGACCCAGCCCGGGGAAACGGACGGCTACACCGTGTCGGATCACGTCAAGGCCATCAACCAGCATGCCGGCCAGGAAATCGTTGATTTCGTCATCGCCAACAGCGGCGATATTGACACGGCTGTGCTGCAGCGGTATGCCGACGCCGGCTCCCAGCCCGTCGTCATAGACAAGCGGCGCGTCGGAGACTTGGGCGCGACGTTGCTGTCCGCCGATTTGGTAAACGCTGAAAAAGGCGGAACCCACGATCCGAAAAAACTGGCGAATGTTCTCTTCGATTTGATCAACGCCTTGCGGACCGACCTGTCGCCGGAGCTGCTCCACTATTATTTGAAGCGGTATGAGTTGAAGCGCAATTTAAGACGCCGCTAGAGGAGGCATACCCTATGTCCTTTGCTGAACAGGTTAAAAATGAGATTGCCCACTGCAAGCCGGAAAACGCCGCCTGCCGCTATGCCGAATTGGCGGCTCTGCTGTGCATGGGCGGGTCCCTGATGCTTGGCTCCCGCGGGCATGTGGGCATCGAATTCAGCACATCGAACAACGCCGTAGCCCGCAAGGCCCTGAAGATGTGGATGGAATCCTTTGCCGTTCGTCCGGAAGTGCGCGTGCGCCAGGGCCTGCGGCTGCGCAAGAAAAATTATTATATACTGCGCGTTCCGCCGTCCTTTGCCAGCACGAAAACGCTGCAGCAGCTGTCGCTGTTTCCGAAAGACAAGGAATTTTCGGCTATTGATTTGAAAAATCCAGCCTGTCAGCGGGCCTTTCTGCGGGGAGCTTTCATGGGCGGAGGCTCCGTCAACCAGCCTAAGGGCGATTACCATCTGGAGCTTCTGACGGGAAACGAATCCTTTGCCCAGAAGCTGCTTAAAATCATGTGCCGGTTTCACCTGCCGGCCAAGATGACCGACCGCAAGGGCGATTACCTCGTGTATATAAAAGAGGGAAACGGCGTGTCGGCCTTTTTGCAGCTCATCGGGGCCGACCAGGCCTACATGAAGTTTGAAAGCGTCCGCATTGTCAAGGAAATGCGCAACAATGTCAACCGCGTCGTTAACTGCGAAACGGCAAATTTGCAGAAGACCGTCGACGCGGCCATACGCCAGCGGCGGGATATCGAAAAGCTTCAGGCCTCGGGCTTGTACCTGCGCCTGACGCCTAAGCTGCAGGAAGCGGCGGAGCTGCGCATGAGTCATCCCGAAGCGTCCATGAGCGAGCTGGCGACGTTGTCGGGATTGACGAAATCAGGCCTTGCCCACCGCTTTCGCAAGATTTCCGATATGGCAAAACAAATTGAGGAATGAGAGATAGGATGAACGTAAAGAAGTTATATCGAGCCGTCGCGGCGGGATTGCTGATGGCCGGCGCCTTGTGGGTTTCTGCAGGCGCGGTTGACCCGGCCGATCCGGCGGTGATGGGGAAAGTCGTGCGCTTTCCCATGAAGCATATTGCAATGAAAGACCCCGTCGACACGGGGACGCTGATTTTTTCCGACAGCCCGGAATATCCGGAGCGGCCGGGGATTTTATACGGCGACAAGGTAAGCGGCGACTGCCGGGTCTATTTTTATCACATGAACCAGAGCTGGCAGACGTGCAATGTCGTCGTCATGGCCTATAACCCGGCGGACGAGCCTGTCGACGCCGTCGTCAAAGGATGCCAGTACGCCCGGCCCAGCTCGTCTATTTACAGCGTCGGGAAGACATTGTCGACGATGTATTATGAAGGCGACGAGACGATCCATACGGTGAGCGTCCCGGCCCATGGGTATGCGCTGCTGGGCGAACGGCTGGACCACGTCGTCATTTGGCGGGGACAGCTCTTTTCCGGCATTGTCGACGTAGAGCTTCCGTCGCCCATGTATGTGTCGACAATCATGGTGCCGTCGGAAGAAGACCCCATTGCGTTCGTACAGAAGCAGATATACCTGCCCAGCGATTCCGTTAAGCTGCGCGGTACGTTTACTGGCAAGGATCGGAAGTGGGATGCCTTGTTTTCCTATGCCCCGAAAGACGGCCCGGCCTATATCAAGGTCGGCGGCGAAGACGACCGGTATTTAGTGGGGCGGGACGTCATGGACAACCGCCTGTCTGTCAACGTGGGAAATTACGGCGTTGAATATCGTATCGGACTACGTACGAAGGGGAAGGGAGACCTGCATTTGTACTTTAATCCCCAGGGCGGCGAATATGCCGGCGTAATGGAAGTCACGTATAATCAGGGAAAAAAGGACGAGGTACGGAAAATCGTCGAGCTTCCTCCCCATGCCCTCAGCATTGGCAAGGAGGACGCGTACAGCATGCAGTACGTCGATACCTTTAAGGCCGGAACGGATATGAACCTTCGGTTTATGCCGCCGGGGGCGGCAAACTTGCCGGTACGCTTCATCATAGTTCCTGATGAGGATTTGCGGTCTATTGCCGGAGAAGCAAAAACAGATGCATAGCAATGCGGTGCAGATAACAAAAAAACTCCCGAAAGGGAGTTTTTTTGTTGCCTTGCGGCCGTTTCTATTAAAGCGCAGGTTCCGTGCCAAACCATTTTTTGTATAATTTGGCGTACGTGCCGTCGGCTTTCAATTCCTTCAATGCGTTGTTTACCTTTTCACGCAATTCGGGTTTTTCTTTGCTGACGGCCATGGCGACGTTG
>USGG01000065.1 GCA_900554215.1 uncultured Megasphaera sp. | reverse complement strand
GTTCATCTGTTCGGAAATTTCTTCCATCAGATGGGTAAAGGCTACGTCGACAACGTCGTCCTTATCCTTCATCAGCTCGGCCTGAGAGCTGTCCTTGCCTTTGTAGAAATCGAGGACGTCGCTGACCATGGACGACATGACGCCGTACATTTCCCGCAGTCCCGGCGGCGGCGCGATGGGATGGCCCGTATCGGCCAGCAGATGGACGTACCGGCAAATATCCGCGCAGTGGTCGGCAATGCGTTCCAAGTCGGACAAAATCTTCAGCGTGGCCATGAGGCTGCGCCAATCGGCGGCTACAGGACTCTGGGTCATGCTGATGGTCAAGTCCATGCGCATGCATTCCCGTACCTTTTCATCGATTTCCGTATCGCCGTTATACACTTCGTCGGCCAATTCGACGTCAAAGGTTTCCAAGACCTTCCACGTCTTGTCGATGGCGGCCTCAATGCTGAGCCCCAGGGCAGACAGCTCCTGGTTCAGCGCCTTCATAGAATTTTCATATGTTTGTAACATGCTTAACCCCCTATTAGCCGAAGCGGCCCGTGATGTATTCTTCTGTTTTCGGATTCGACGGATTGGTAAACATGTCGACCGTGTTGTTGTATTCGATCAACTCGCCCAAGAGGAAGAAGGCCGTCTTGTCGGAAATACGACGGGCCTGCTGCATGCTGTGCGTTACGATGACGATGGTATATTTTTCCTTCAATTCCAAGGCCAGGTCTTCGATTTTCTGCGTAGAAATCGGGTCCAGAGCCGACGTCGGTTCGTCCATGAGGATAACTGACGGATTGGCCGCCAAGGTGCGGGCGATGCACAGACGCTGCTGCTGGCCGCCGGATAATCCTAAAGCGCTCTTATGGAGACGGTCTTTCATTTCATCCCAGCAAGCAGCGGCGCGCAGGCTCTTTTCTACGATTTCTTCGAGCTGCTTTTTGTTGTTGATGCCCTGGATGCGCGGGCCGTACGCGACGTTTTCAAAGACGCTCTTCGGGAACGGCGTCGGCTGCTGGAATACCATGCCTACGCGGTACCGCAAAGCCAGGGGATCGACTTCCTTGAAGATATCCTTGCCTTCAAAGAGGACCTTGCCCGTAATGCGGCAGCCTTCTACCCAGTCGTTCATGCGGTTCAGCGTCTTGAGGAACGTCGATTTGCCGCAGCCCGACGGCCCGATGAAGGCCGTAATTTCGTTTTTATTTATCTTCATGGAAATATCCTTCAGCGCCTGCGTCTGGTCATAGAATAAATCCAATCCCGTTACGTCAAAGGTTGCTTCCGTCAATTTCGCGCTTTCTTTTTCCAACTCACGAGTAGTTACAACATCCTGCGAAGCTTCTTTCTGCTGCGCTGCGCCGTAACCGGACAAGGTTGTCGTCAATTCTGCCATTATTTATTTCCTCCCATTTTCTTATCAATACGCCAACTCATATACCGCGCAGCCAAGCTGAACGATACGACGAGAATCATCAAAATAGCCGAAGACGCGGCGGCCTGCTGAGCCGCATCGGCATGAAGGGCTTCCGTCCGCAGGGCCCAGATGTGCAGGGCCAGGGTTTCGCCGGGACGGAAGGGGTTCAGGGGACAAGACGTAGACGTAATATCCCAGTTGGACCAGTTAATATCCGTCGACATACCGGCAGTAAACATCAGGGCGGCGGCTTCGCCGAAGCCGCGGCCGGCAGCCATGATAAGGCCGGTCATGATGCGGGGGAAGCAAGCCGGCAGAAGCACGCGCCAAATCGTCTGCCAATGGGATGCACCCAGGCCGAGGCTGCCCTGACGATAGCTGTCAGGCAAATTGCGCAGCGCTTCTTCCGTTACGGACGTAACGAGAGGCAAGGTTAAGATAGATACGGCCAGAGAACCGGCAAAGAGGTTCCACTGCGAACCGGTCATGACGATAAACACCAAGTAGCCGAACAAGCCGACGACGATGGACGGCAGAGACGCCAAGGTTTCAACGGCCATTCGTACCCAATGGGTAATGCGGCCTTTTTTTGCATATTCAGCCAGATAGATGCCGGCGGGAATGCCCGTAATGGTACTGGCAATCAGCGCCAGGAATACCAAGTACAATGTATTAAAGAACATGTTGCCCATGCCGCTTCCCGTAAAGGACAGCATTTCCGGCGTCATGCCGCTGAAGCCTTCGACGATGACAAAGCCAACGAAGGCCACGAGCAGTACGACGGCGAAGCCGGCGCCGCACAGAAACAGGCTGGTCATGATGTTGTCCATTCTTTTTTTGGACTGTACGCTAATCATATAGTTATTTGCCTCCTTTTAAGCTGGAAGCTGCATTGAGCTGATGAATCAGGAAAATAAACAGGAAGGACAAGAGGAACAGGATGAGGGCCATCGTCCACAAGGCCGCACTGTATTCGCCGCCTTCCATAGCCCCGCCCATGTCGGCAGAAATAGCCGTCGTCAAGGTGCTGGCCGGCAGGAACAGCGACGTCGGGAAAACCTTCATCTGGCCGATAACCATGGCTACTGCCAGGGCTTCGCCGAGGGCGCGGGCCAGGCCGAGGATAATGCCGGTAAAAATGCCGCCCTTAGCCGCAGGAAGCACGACGTGAGCGATCGTTTCCCACCGCGTAGCGCCGAGGCCGTACGAAGCTTCACGCCAAGCCTTCGGCACCGCCGCCATGGCATCGGCCGCCATGGTCGTAATCGTCGGGAAAATCATGATAGCCAGCACGATGCCCGCCGCCAATACGGAAAACCCGAAGGGCATGGGGAAAATGCTGCGCAGGAAGGGAATCAATACCGTCATGCCTACGAAGCCGTAGACAACGGAAGGAATCCCCGTAAACAATTCGATAGCCGGCTGAATCAGGCGGCGCGTCCGCGGAGACGCGATTTCCGTCATGAAGATTGCCGACGAAATACTCAAGGGCAGCGTAATAATCAGCGCCAACAAGCAGGTCACGAGGGAACCGGCCAGGAACTTAGCCGCGCCGACCTGGCCGCCGCCTTCTGCCGTATCGCTCGGATTCCATTCGCCGGAGAATAAGAACTCGCCGACGCCATGGCCAAACAGGAAAAAGGTATCCGTACCTTTTATGAAGAGAAAGGCCCCAATGAGAAACGGCACCAGTGCCATACCGATGCCGCATACTGTAATGAAGGTCCGGGCTGCTTTCTCGCTTCGGTGGGCTCTGGAGACCGCCGCTTCGATTGCATTCATTACATTCCCTCCGTGTGATTAGTGAACTTCTTTCGTCTGCATCTTGGAGCTTACGCCGTAGCCAAGTTCTTCAATGCGCTTGCCGTATTCGTCGCCCATGATGTATTCAAGGAACGCTTTAACGGCGGCTTTCGGTTCTTTGCTCGTGTAGATGTGTTCGTAGCCCCATACGGCATATTTGCCGCTGTACGTATTTTCCAGCGTCGGTTCTACGCCGTCGATGGCCAGGACGTCTACGCTCTTATCGTTGATGAGGTATGGAAGAGCTACATAGCCGATCGCGCCGGGGTTCTGGGCTACGCTCTGAATGAGGATGCCGGAGTTATCCGTTTCGAGGGATTTGTTGTCGGCTTCTTCGGCGCCGTTGATAGCGTATTGTTTAAAGAGGGCACGTGTGCCGGACGTTTTCGGACGAGTTACGAGGACGATCGGTTTGTCCGGGCCGCCGACATCTTTCCAGTTTGTAACTTTAGCCGTGAAGATATCCTGAAGCTGCTGGCGAGTCAGATTTTTAACGCCTACGTCTTTATTGACAATCGTTGCGACAGTCATAACACATACTTTATGGTCTACGAGCTTTTCAGCTTTCGCTTTGTCGAGTTTCGTTTCAGCCGGTACGTCGGAGTTGCCCATGTCTACGGAGCCGTCGGAAACCTGTTTCAGGCCCGTTCCGGAACCGCCGGCGTTTAAGGTAATCGTTACGTCTTTGTTATTAGCTTTGAACTTTTCCGCAGCATCTTTTACCAAAGGAAGCAATGCAGAAGAACCAGAGCCGGTAATGCTGCCAGATACAGCCGCCGTATTCGAGCTGCTTTCACTCTTCTGTTCGCCGCCGCAGCCAGCTGCGCTGACAACCATCATTGCCGCTAATGCAGCAAGAACTAACTTTCTCAATTTCATATTAAGATCCTCTCCTTTTGTCAAGTACAAGTTTATGAGTGCTTCTTGCTTGATACGTACTTATCCTAACAAAGGTATGTAAGGTTACCATGTAGACAATGTAAAGTTTTGTAAAATTTACAAAAGCAGACATCTTTTACAAAACAGGCAACCTAATAGAGAATTCTGGCCAGTAAAAAAGCGCCCGAAAGGGCGCTCTTTCATTCAATATCGTATTCTATTTCTTCTCTAGTCTTCTTTATTACTGGCAGCGTCGACGCAGCGTAGGGCATGAGGGCTATGGTGTAGTCCTCTTTTCCATCTTCCGTCAATATGGCGTTTGCCGCCTGCCAGGCTTCTTCCAGCGATTCGACGGGAATTTGTCCGCTTTGTTTCATGATGTCAAAGTTTTTTCTCTCCGTAACGACGAACACTGCCCGCATGGACTCGATGATTTCCTGCGTCTTATAGGCGGAAAAGGCGCCAATGGTGAAGTGCTGCCGCAGATCCTGCTCAGCTGCGGATGTATCACGCCGGCCAAAAGCTTCGGCAAATTCCGGCGGTTCGCTTATGTCGGGGCATTCCATGACTAAAATCATAATGCCTCCCGGCTTCGTCGCAAAGACGGCGTTCATATGGGCCTTCGTGGCCTGATAGAAATTGATATCTTTCGGATATCCTCCGGCCGAAGCAATCGTCACGTCCGCCTTTTTAGGAATTGCAACGCTGTCGGCGGCCAGCAGCAGCCGGCAGCCGTCCTGCCAGTCCGTCAGCCAATGGCCTGCCACGACGTCGATGACTGCGCCGTCAGCACCCAGCACCGTATTGACCATAAAATCAGGCTCAATAAACAACGTCCCTTCCACCATGTCTTCGTGCATGGGATTGCCTTCCAGCCGTGCCGCGTCGCAGCATCGGTTCCGCCCGCCTATATCTTCCGAGTTCAAGGCCAGGGCGTGGTTCCGCATAATCGTATCGTATCCGGCCAAGCCGGGCAGAACAGCCTTTCGCCCGCCGCTGAAGCCGGCCATGTCGTGAAACGAAATGCCCCCCGTAAGGATGATCTTATCGGCTTCTACAGCCAGCCGATTCAGATATACGGCATTTCCCTCCGGCGTCGTTCCGACATAAGCCAGCTGCTGTTTGTCCCGGCAGTCATGCTGCACGATGCGCAGTCTGTTTGCCCAAGAGCCGCATATTTCCGTCAGCTCCCGCTTTGTCGCCGGCCGGTGCGTCCCTAAGGCGACGAGCAGCGTAATCTGTTCGTCCGCCACGCCGATGGTATGGAGCTCGCCGATGATAGCGTCCAGCATCTGCGGCGTATATACCATCCTCGTTCCGTCGCTGACGACGATGACGACCTTTTCATATGGCGCGACGCGTTCTGATAGTGCGTCCTTCGAATATACCCTGCGCAGCGCCTTCTGCACTGCCTTTGTCACGTCCGCTACAGGCGCCGCCCCAGTTCCCTTCAGCTCGTACGCTACATGGTCTTCCGGCAATACGACGGTTTGAACTCCACGTCCATATGGAAACGTATATTGTTTCATGTATTTCTCCTTATGAATTGCCTGACGGCAAATGAATGATGATTTCAGTCCCGTTATTTTCCTTGCTACGCAGCGTAATCGTGCCGTTATGGTATTCAGCAATATGCTTGACAATAGACAGGCCCAGTCCGCTGCCGCTTATCTTCCGGGAACGGCTCGTGTCAGCCCGGTAAAAGCGCTCGAACACGCGCTTCTGCTTGTCTTCGGGAATGCCGATTCCCGTATCCTTAACGGCAAAGTCGATATGGTCGCCGCGCTTCCGCACCGACACGTATACATGGCCGCCGGGAAGATTGTACTTGACCGCATTGTCGATAAGATTCATAGCCATTTCCCGCAGCAGTCCCTTATCGCCCAGTACCGTCGCCTGCTCCAGCGTGCAGTGAACGGTCACTTTCTTTTCCACCAGCATCGGTTCCATAAATTCGACGATATCCCTTATAATTTCCGGCAGGCACACCGGTTCGCGATGAACCTTTTCCCGATTTTCCTCGATGCGGGTCAGGTGCATGATTTCTTCAATCATAGCCAACAGCCGCTTCGCCTCCTTGCGGATAAGCGAGCCGAAATGGACGACGTCGGCGTCGCTTTTAAATAAGCCTGCCGACAGCACTTCGGCAAACCCGCTGATAGAGGTCAGCGGCGTTTTGAGCTCATGGGACACGTTGGACGTAAATTCGCGGCGCAGCTGTTCCCGATGCTCCTGTTCGGTTATATCGTCAATGATAAACAGCACGCCGTAAAATTCTTCATCCTGGTACACCGACTGTACCGTCAATAAATACAGCGACGCGTCTCTGCTGATTTTCCGCTCCAAGACGTCGGGAAGATTGGTATGCCCGTGTATTTCATCCCACGGCGCCTCTGCAAAAAACGGCTCCAGCGGCTGTCCGACTAAGGCCGAGACGTCCTTTTTCTGCAGGATGTCGCCGGCGCAGCGGTTCATTCCCAGGATGCGGTACGTATCATCCGTCAAGATGACGCCTTCCTGCAAATTTTCCATCATGAGACGCACGATGTTGCGCTGCTGTTCCAAGCTGTGAATCAGTTGGTTCAGGGCCTGGCTCTGGTCGATAATTTTATCTACCAGCGGCCGCAGCTCAGCGTCGACATGGTACGAAGCGGGAACGGAAATGCCGTTGGGATCTCCAATTTGCCGCATGAGCAATACGGTGCGGCGCAGCGGATTCAAAAGGCTGGCCGTCAGCATGCGGGAGGCTTTGATGCAGGCTACGGCCGCGCAAAGGAGCAGCAGAGCCACAACCGGCAGCAGCGACAGGAAATGGGAATAAATAGATTCCCGTTCCATGCTGAGGCGCAGGATCGTCCCGTCCGGCATTTGTTCCGCCATATAATATAAGTCCCGCGACAAGGTATGGGACTTGCGGACAGCCGTGCCGTAGGCCTCGTTCAGCGCCTCCTGTACTTCCGGCCGGTCGAGATGATTTTCCATCTGCCACTTGTCATACTTCGATTCAAAGCGAATAGTCCCATCCGGATTGATCCACGTAATACGCAGGCTGCCTTCGCATCCATCGGCAATCCCCTGCAGGTAGGCTTCCATGTCGTCGTTCTTTTGAATCGTATTCGAAATAACGTTCATGACGACATGCATTTCTTCCGCCGCCTGACGCTGTACGGCCTGCCAAAAGAACCATCCTGAAATCAGGACGGTAATGGCCATGCAGGCGAACCCCATGGCAAGAAGGCTGACGTATATTTTTTTTCTCATACGTTTCCGCCAATCACATACCCGACACCGCGTACGGTCCGGATAATGTGCCCTCCATCGCCCAGTTTTTGCCGCAAGCTCTTGATATGCATATCGATAGTGCGGCTTTCGCCTTCATACGTAAAGCCCCATACGGCTTCCATGATCTGTTCTCGTTTCAGCACGATGTCTATATTAACCAGGAGATACCGCAGCAGCTCGAATTCCTTGACCGTCAAATGGCACGGCTCGCCGTTGACAGTGACGACGTGCTTTTCGCCGTCGAGAGATACGGGACCGAAAGAATACATATTGCTTTCCCGGCGCTGCGGCTTGCTGCGGCGCAGGACAGAGCGTATGCGGGATATCAGCTCGACGATGCCGAAGGGCTTGCAGACGTAATCGTCGGCACCGCCGTCCAGTCCGCGGACGATGTCGTATTCGCTGGTCTTTGCCGTCAGCATGATGACCGGCAGTGAACGGAGCTGCGTGTCTTTTCGAATTTTATCCAATATTTCCGTACCGCTTTCTCCGGGAAGCATGATGTCCAGCAGCACCAGCGCCGGTACGCGCTGCTGCACAGCCTTCCAGAATTCCTTGCCGTCGGCAAAGGTTTCCACTTCAAAATCTTGACTGCGCAATGCGTACCCTACGAGTTCACGTATATTTTCATCATCTTCGACACAATAAATCAACGCCATGTTCTCACATCCTAATCTGCATATAGTGGTATTCTATTCTTTATATTATACATGCAAAGCATCGTTTTCCTCACATGTTTTCTGTAAAATATACGTAAAAAAGAACTGCGGCGTCACGCTCTGTCCGCCGCAGTTCGTACATCTGCTAAAATCTGAAATCCTTGGGAATAACGTAAATATCCCATTCATCGTCTTCATCATTATTACTATCTTTATACGTAATAATCGCTGTAAAAGAATGGAGATCCCGCACCCAGGTATAGTTGCGGTCCGAAATATCTCCGCTGTCTAAATTCTTAGCTAAAGAGAAAATAATCGTATCGCGAGGCGTCAAAATATATCCGACAGAAAACCCTTTCTGCCGCGGATCGTCTATCGTATCAAACCGATACGGCGTAAATCCGCTGACGTTGTGCTTCTTATACCAAAGGCTGGTCCACAAGCGATCGTTGATACTTTGTCTGAACACGACGCCCCAGTATGGATCGCCGCGTTCCGCATCCTTTACAGAATACCAGTCTCTGCGGTATCCCGAATAGAACCGGATATCAGCCCGTTTCCACAGCGGCAGGGGACGATGGGTAATCTCCGTGCGGAATCCCCGATGAGATCCCGTTTCCTGACCATCTTCCGACCAGCGGCCCCAGCTGGCAGATCCATCGATATAAATACCTGTATCGCCTAAGTAAAGACGGGGCATGAAGTATTCCAATTCCGGCCACTTTGTCGCCCAGATATTATCGTCGTTATCACTGCTTTCTTCCGAGCCGTAGCCAAAAGCAAAGGTACCAAACTTCGTATATTTTTCGACTTTAGCCGTAGGTTTAAACCCATTCTTAGAAGTCAAAGCATAGCGCATATTAAAAGCCAAATCGCCGCTTTGATTCAGGGGGATATTCGCATGTCCCCGCACGCCGAATCCATCATCGCTGTTATATGTCGGCCGCGGCAATAACGTAAACAACCACGAATTGCGGTTATCTTCTTCGTCTAACCGGCCTTCATAGTGTCCGTATGTCAGCAAGCAAACGTGCTTAAACCATAGCTTCGTATTTTCAGCCGTAAATTTTTCTCCGGGATAAATGCGGATATCGTCACCGGTAATATAGTAGTCCGGCGTCTTTGCCACGGCGTGAGGCGTCGTAATCAAGCCATGCTTGACGTAGCCGACGCCGTCGACCATTTCCGCCCCCGTACCGCGGATGTACGTGCCCGGCCCGATAAAGCCTTCGATCGTATCCATGCTGGCATCACCGTCTTTGCTGTTATAAATGATGCCTGTCCCGGAAAGGGCATTCTCGCTGGTAAGGTATACGGCCGGTCCCGGCGTATGGTACAACTGATTGTTCGTACTGCCTTCAATATAGCTGGTATGCAGTTCGTCCATTCCCTGCCGCAGGTCGACGTTGCCGCGGCCCTGAATATACCCGTCTGCACTTCTCACTACCAAAGAATCCGCCGTCATATGAACGGGCTGCTGCGGCAAGACGATATCATACGCTTCTGACGCCGCGTCGAGATCAATGGGGACGATCTCCTCCGCGCCGTCCTGTCCGTCAATGCGGGCCACTTCTGCCTCATTGTTCTTCCACACATTGACGGCACCGCTCTCCACCGAGG
>USGG01000064.1 GCA_900554215.1 uncultured Megasphaera sp. | reverse complement strand
GAACGGACCGTAGAAAAGATACTGCCCGTCATGCCCGTCGTATCGGTCGTCACCATCGTCCTGCTCGTCGGCGGCGTCGTGGCCCTGGGGGCTGAAAGCCTGCTGGACGTCGGATTGCTCATGGCGGCTATCGTCGTGCTGCACAACGCCTTCGGACTGGTCCTGGGATACGGCATGGCCCGCCTGTTCCGACTGGATTCCAAAAAGGCCCGCACCGTGTCCATCGAAGTGGGCATGCAGAATTCCGGAATGGCCGCCTCGCTGGCCGTCCTGTACTTTAGTCCGGCCGCGGCCATTCCCGGCGCGATTTTCAGCGTATGGCACAATATTTCCGGCTCTATCGTAGCGAACTACTTCGCCCGCCGGGACGAACGGAAAAACGTAGACGTAAAGAATGTAGAATCAATTCACTTGGCATAAAGGAGCATCTCTATCATGAAAATTTTTACAACTGTAGCAGATATGCAGGCCTTTTCGGCCGCATTAAAAAAAGAAGGAAAATGCATCGGCCTCGTCCCGACGATGGGAGCCCTGCATGAAGGCCACCTGACACTCATGCGGGCGGCGAAGGAAAAGTGCGACGTCGTCGTCGCCTCGGTCTTCGTCAACCCGACCCAGTTCGGGCCAAACGAGGACTTCGACGCCTATCCGCGCCGCTTTGAAGAAGACTGCCGCAAGCTGGAAAGCGTCGGCGTCGACGCCGTGTTCCATCCCGAACCGGCCGAAATGTATCCTGAAGGATACTGCACCTACGTCAACGTAGACGGCGACATTACCCATAAGCTGTGCGGCGCCCAGCGGCCCATCCACTTCCGCGGCGTGGCGACGGTCGTCACGAAGCTCATGAATATTACCCGGGCCGACGAAGCCTTTTTCGGCCAGAAAGACGCTCAGCAGGTCGTCGTCGTCCGCCGCTTCGTCGACGATTTGAACATTCCCGTCCATATCAACATGGTGCCTATCGTCCGCGAAGACAGCGGCCTGGCCCGCAGCTCCCGCAACGCCTACCTCTCGTCGGCGGAAAAGGAAGCGGCCCTGGTCTTGTCGCGCAGCCTGAAAAAGGCTGCCGCTGCCTATGAAGGCGGAGAAGAAAAGGCCGAAACCTTGAAGCAAATCGTCACGGAAGAAATCCAGAGCGAGCCCATGGCCGTCATCGACTACGTAGACCTGTTCTCCTTCCCGGCTCTCCTTCCCGTAGAGACGGTGAATGAACCGTGCCTGCTGGCCATCGCCGTCCGCATCGGCAAGACCCGCTTAATCGACAACGTTATTTTAGGAGATGCTGTGAAATGATACTGAATTTACTGAAATCTAAAATCCATTGCGCTACCGTTACGGAAGCCAACCTGCAATACATGGGCAGTATTACCATCGACGAAGCCCTGATGGAAGCGGCCCATATCCTGCCGAACGAACGAGTCCAGGTCGTCGACAACAACAACGGCGCCCGCCTGGAAACGTATGTCATTCCCGGGCCGAGGAACTCCGGCGTCATCTGCCTGAACGGCGCGGCAGCCCGCTGCGTCCAGCCCGGCGACGTGGTCATCATCATGGCCTACGCCTTCATGACCGAGGACGAAGCCCGGTCCTACGTGCCGACCGTCGTCATGGTCGACGGGCAGAACGCCGTCCGCGAAGTGCGCTGCGCAGAGCATCACGGCCAGATCCATTAACGCATCAGGGAGAGTGTTTCACGTGAAACATTCTCCCTTTTTACATCTTCATATTTTCTTGACAATTTCTTCATGACTTTTTCACAAGCAGGCAGTATACTATAGACATACTGAAGAATAAAAATAGTTTCTTTTACATACTCACGTATTGCAAGGAGGCGTACCTATGAAACTCTTTTTGGCTAAAAAGCTGCGCGTCGCCCTGGCCGTCATGGCCTTCGCCGGCTGCACGGCGGCCTTTGCCGCCGACGGACAGGCTGCTTCCGTTCAGGTCAGCCCCGACGCCTATTCCTACTGCCACGACGGTTACGGCCGCGGCCATCATCATGGCTGCGGCTGGTAACGACGCTGCAGGACGAGCGTAAAAAGCTTTCTCCCCTTATTCATTGCGAAATGAGGAGAGGAAGCTTTTTTAGTATGGCTGTTTTTTGGCCGCTCCTTTGAAACGATGAAAATCTTCATAGTTTCTTCATAACTTCTCCATTCTTTGTTCACAGGCCTCTTATATACTGTACTTGTAATCAGGAACACATCATACAATGGATTTCAGTATAGGAGGTATATTATGAAACACATCGTCATGGCTAAAAAATTCCGGTATATCTTGGCAGTCGTCGCCTTAGCCGGCTGCACGGCAGCCTTTGCTGCCGACAGAACGGCGGATACGGCCCAGACTACGCAGAGCCAGTATACCTGCCCCTATCATCAGGACTGCCCCTACGGCAACGGACAGGGCCGGGGTCATCACCATCACCGCGGCTACTGCCATCAGAACGACGCCCAGACAGTGACGCAGCAATAACGAACGTGCTCCCTTCGGCGGTTATATCGCTGGAGGGAGCTTGTTTTTTTGCCGCTCATAAATTTATGAGTGACTTATAAATTTGCTAATATATTGTTCGCTGCGAGTTAAATTTTTATAATGAGTTCAGATAAAATCAATTTAAAAGCATTGCATGGGAGGTATGCATCATGATGAATGAACAGGTTGTAGCGTTATTGAAATCGGGCATTTGGGATTTGGCTACTTGCGCAGACGGCGAACCGAACGTCGTGCCCGTAGCCTTTTAAGGATGTGACGGAAGATGGCAAATTAGTCGTCGGCGATGTATTTTTAGAAACGACGCTGCGCAATATCAAGGCCAACGGCGGCAAAATCGCGATTTCCGTATACGACGGGCAAAGCCTGGAAGGCTATCAGATTAAAGGCCTTGCCGAATACGTGACAGAAGGCCCTGTCGTCGATACCTTTAAGAACATGGTTGAAGCGATGTTCAACGGCGCGGCGACAGCTAAAGGCGCTTTAATTATTTCGCCGGAACAGGTTATCGTGACGACTCCCGGAGCCGACAATAAGAAAGTATTATAAACTAAAGGAAAAACAACGGTACGACGCGGCGATACCTTTAGCTGCGTGAGTATGATACGGCGAACCTGAAGACATGTCTTTGTTTTCGGGTTCCTTTTATAAGGAAGAGCGGCGTAAGGAGAGATGAAGATGTATACGGCGTATATTGACCAAGCTGTCTGCGTCGGCTGCGGCGCCTGCATAGGCCTATGTCCCGTCGGGGCAATTCGCATGATGCCGGGATGGATTTGCGCAGTACGGCAGGAAGCTTGCATTGGATGCGGCGCGTGCACCGCCGTGTGTCATAAGAAGGCTGTCTGGCTGTGGGAAAAAGGCTCGTAAATATCATAGCTGCTTAACCATGATGAACCGGCATGGTACAATAAAAGAAAAAAGGAAGTGTCGCCTATGTATCAGAAAAAACTACAGCCCGATATTCGCTGTCCCCTGGAATACGGTTTGGACGTATTCGGCGGCAAGTGGAAATCGCGGATCATCTGCGTGCTGGCGGCTATGGAAACGCTGCGGTACGGCGAGCTGCGCAAGGAAATGAGCAATATTACCGACGCCGTGCTGGCTTCGACGCTGAAGGAGCTCATAGCCGACGAGATGGTAACCCGTAAATCCTATGATGAAATTCCGCCCAGAGTCGAATATTCTTTGACAGAGAAAGGCCGGTCCGTCGTCCCTATTTTACAGAGTATCTGCCATTGGGCCGGCGTCTTTTACAAAGAAGATACGGAGCATAAGATGACGCAATGTCAACGATGCGATTATCTGTAATGCGATGGAAGGTGCTGTGTTTCACGTGAAACATAGGGAGTTTTTCAAACAACAATACAAAAGCTCTCTGTCCGCAGATAAGACGATGCGGAGGGAGAGCTTTTTGCAGCGCAATGAAGGGATACGCTACTGCCTATGGGCAGTCAGCGCAGCAGGGGCATCTGTCCCGTCAATTTGTTTATTTTCTTTTTTACTCCGCACATGGCGATTCCAAAGTAGTTCAGGTCCGCTTCAGGCGCGTCCTTCATCTTGTCTATAAATTCGTTGTAGGTCTTGCAGCCCTGGGCCAAATCGGAAAAGTCGACGACTGTCACGTCGGAAAATTCCGGCTCATACAGTCTTTTGCGGAGGGCCTTTATGCTTTTCGCATCGCCCTTTAAAATGGGGACGGGAATTTCGATAATGCCGGCGTGTTCCCGCCCTGTTTTGTCGGTAACGTCGGCCCCGACGACTTCCGGCATGGCTTTTCCCAATGTAATTCCCAGAATCGCCGCCGTATTCGCTATGATCCCGAAAGGCAATCGTTCGTCGAGTACTATGACGCATTTTTCATCTTGCACGTTCATTGCTTTCAACCTCATTTCTCATATTTTTATTGGAACACTGTGCTGCTGCGAGTTCTATGGGAAAAGGGCCTGCTTCTATGGAGAATCCTGCCCTCCCCCGCCTGCCCCGTCGTTCTTTAGAAAGATGTCCCGATAGGCGCCGGGCGTTAAGCCGATGAAGCGGGTAAAGTAATTGGTGAAATGGCTTTGGTCGGAAAATCCCGTCTGCAGCGCTGCTTCCATAGGAGACGCGCCTTGTTCCAGCAATTTTTTTGCCCTGCCAATGCGGAGGCTTTCCAAATAGCAGTACAGCGTAACGCCCTTTGATTTGGCGAAGGCCCGCAGTAAGGTGGATTTGCTCAAGCCAGCCTTGCGGCATATTTGGTCTAAGGAAATACGTTCGGCAGCGTGTTCCGCCATAAACGCGCAAGCTCGCTCGATTTCCTCCCGGCATTCGGGAATACAGTCTTCAAAGGGCTGTCCGCAGCGCTGCATGAGCAGGGACAGCATGAAGAGGAGGCTTTCTTCTTTTCCAAATTCCAGGGAGCCGTTCATGACGAGGTCATGGAGGGGCCGCAAATAGCAGGACACGTCTTCGTCGCGCAGTACGGCCGGCGAAAATCCCGGCAGCGCCCTTTTCCCCGTGATTTCTTCGGCCAAATCCAGCATGACTTCCGTTGCGATGTTAAATCCACGATAATCTAAGACGCCGCTGTCTGTCTGAACGCAGGCGTGGGTGTCGCCGGGATTGAACAGCAGGATGCAGCCTGGCCCGATTGGGTATTCCTGGTTTCTGCACCATAAGCGGCGCTCCCCTTGTTCTATAAACCCGATCACGTAGTAGTCGTGGAAATGGTTGGGAAAGGGCCGGCCTATCCCTTCAAACCGATAAGCTTCCAGGTGCAGCTCCTCGTCGTAGACCAGGGTCTTTATGTCTTTCCTCATAGATGATTCCCCCCTCACGGCTTATTGTATCACTTGGCCTTGCCGGCGGCTTGTAATATATCTTCAACGAAGAGAATTTCGAGGCTGTTCTCTTGGCCTATACGCCAATGTGTTTCACGTGAAACATTTTCCCTATAACAATACAAAAGCTCTCTGTCCGCAGATGCATTACTGCGGGCAGAGAGCTTTGTACGATGTCTTTTAAACGAGCTGTCGCCGGGATTGGTGACGACGCCGCAGGCCGACACGGCGATTTCGATTTCGCCGGGATGAACTTCCGGCACGGCGACTTCTTTGACGACGATCTGACGGGGCCCGGCGAGGACGGCTGCTTTCATCATACGAGATTTCATTAGTATGCACTCTCCTTTTTGGTACAGTATGTAAGTCGACGGAATATCTTGACGTTTGGTCAGCTTTACTATATTATTGAAGTTAGCTTTAAAGTCAATCTTGCTTTTCAACTATTTTGAGAAATTTTTGCTCAGGATTCTCTAAGGAGGTTTTCCTATGTATACGATTCAGCAGGTGGCGAAGATGACCCATATCCCGGCGACGACGCTGCGCTACTACGACAAGGAAGGGCTGCTCCCCTTTCTGGAACGGCGCGAGTCAGGCTATCGGGCTTTTTCCGATGTAGATTTGGCTATGCTGCAGGTGCTGCAGTGCCTGAAGGCGACGGGCATGTCTATCAGCGAGATGAAGCAGTTTTCCCAATGGGTGCAGGAAGGCGACATCTCTCTGAAGGAACGGTACGACTTATTTGTCCGCCGCAGGGAAGCGGTAGAACGGCAGATTGCCGAGCTGCAGAAGTCACTGGAAATCATCAATCACAAGTGCGACTACTATCGCCGGGCCGTCGAGGCCGGGACGGAAAAGCACATGATGGGCAAGGACACCCTGCCCTATGCCGACGAATTTCTCCATGGCGGCGGAAAGTAACATCGTTGTTTCACGTGAAACATGTTTGACCACTTAAAAACATTACGGAGGTGTATGCTATGGTTCCTTACTCTATCCTCATCGTCGACGACGACGAGAAATTGTGCGCCCTGCTGCGTTCCTACTTCGAGCAGGAGCAATGTCTGGTCTATATTGCCAATGACGGTATGACGGCCGTCTCGATGGTACGGCGGCACGAGCCGCAGATTATGGTGCTGGACTTGATGCTTCCCGTCATGGACGGCTTTGAAGTGTGCCGCCGAGTCCGCCAGTTCAGCGACGTGCCCATCATCTTCTTGACGGCCAAGGACGACGAGCTGGACCGCCTCGTCGGGCTGAATATCGGCGCCGACGACTACGTGACGAAGCCCTTCAACGTCAAGGAGCTCATAGCCCGCGTCCACAGCCTGCTGCGCCGGGTCCGGGGCGAAGTCATCCAGACCTCGTCCCGCTACGCCGTCAGGGATTTGCTCATCGACAGGGACAAGTTTACCGTGTTCCGCAGCGGCGAGCCCATCGTGCTGACGCCGACGGAGTTCAATATCCTCGACGCCCTGGCCTCTTCGCCGGACCGGGTGTTCAGCCGCATGCAGATCATGGAAAAGGCCCAGGGCGGCTATGGCTTTGAAGGCTATGAGCGGACTATCGATACGCATGTCCGCAACCTGCGCAAAAAAATAGAGCCGGAGCCGGCCAAGCCGACATATATTCTGACCGTATACGGCATCGGCTATAAGTTTTCCGGAGGCGGCCTATGAAACGGACGGACAGCTTAGTATTCCGCCTGACGGCGATGGTCTTCGTCCTGCTGGCCGTGACGATCGCCGTCATTCTCTTTTTGGTCAACAGCCAGATGGATACGCATTTCACCCAATACCTGCAGATGGCTCCCCGCCGCGGAATGGGCATGGGCCACCACATGATGCGCGGCGCGGCGGAGCTGCAGTACGTCGAGTCCATCCATCGCTCCCTTCTTTGGGTCGGCCTGGGCATGACGGTCATCAGCGTCGGCGTCAGCTACATCGTCGTGCAGAAGCTCGTCCGTCCCCTCCTCTCCCTGACCGATGCCGTGCGTTCCGTACAGAAAGGGAAATTCGGGCAGACCGTGCCTGTTGAACGGATGGACGAAGTGGGCATCTTAGCCAAGACCTTCAACGACATGTCTACGGAGCTGGAACAAAACGAAACCATGCGCCGCCACCTCTTTGCCAGCGTAGCCCACGAGCTGCGGACTCCCTTGGCGATTATCCAGGGAAACTTGGAGGGCATGATCGACGACGTCATACCGGCTAATAAAAAGATGTTTTTATCCATGGAAGACGAAGTCTTGCGGCTGGGACGATTGGTGCAGGATTTAAACGATTTGTCTCTGGCGGAAATCGACAAGCTCGTCCTCCATAAGGAATGGGCCGATATCAACGTGCTGTTGGAACGGGCCGTCAGCATGCTCCAGCCCCTGTGCGACGAAAAAGAATTGACCGTCCGGCTGCACCTATGTCCTGATTTACCGAAGATATCCATTGACGTGGACAGAATCAACCAGGTCGTCTACAATATTCTGAACAACGCCATCCGCTATATCAACCGGGGCGATACGATTTCCCTCGCTACGGAGCAGGCCGTCAAGGAAGGAAAAGAGTACGTCGTCGTCTCTATCGCCGATACGGGAAACGGCATTTCTCCCGAAGACCTGCCCCATATTTTCCAATACTTCTACCGCGGCGAAAAATCGCGGAGCCGCAAGAGCGGCGGCAGCGGCATCGGGCTGGCCCTGGCGAAGCAGTTCGTCGTCAGCCACGGCGGCCTGCTTGAAGTAGAAAGTGAAGTGGGAAAAGGCACGACATTTTACATGTACCTTCCCTTGGGCTGAGACGGCGGCATATGGGAGCGACAGGCTATGACAATGCGGCAGGAGTCATAGTGTGATGCAGATCCGCAGAGCTGGTACGGCGGAATTTGATGCAGTACGGGCTTGTTATTACGCTGTGATGGACGAAATGAAGAACGCCGAATTTAAGCCGGGATGGGAACGGGACGTATACCCGTCCCAGGATTTTCTGCAGGCGTCGCTGGATCGGGGCGAGCTCTGCGTCGGCGATGATCGTCAGCTGCGAATACAACGAAAGCTATGACGGCGCGCCGTGGCCGTCGATACGGCGGACGAAGAGATTCTCGTCATCTACGCCTTAGGCGTGCGCCTGTCCTTTGCCGGCCGGGGCATAGCCCAGGCGATGACGCCGTGCACTATCTGGCTGGGACGGGAATGAAGACGATTCGCTGCGATAGGCTAAGGAACGGTTCCGGCAGAGCTGGCCTATCGAAAGGATGGGTTGGCCTCCTGCCGGACGGCCTGCATGTTTTATGAAGATACGGGATGAACCGAATTCTATCTGTTTGAATAGCTTCTGTAAGGCCTCCCCTTCTCTTCCGGGAGGGACGGGCATCTGGCCTTCAGCATAAACAACCTATTGACGCATAAAAACAGGGACATACTGTTTCACGTGAAACATATGTCCCTATTTTGCATCATAGTATATGATTTGCATGACGACAACAGCATATCTTCTGCATGCAGAAATCTTATATATTTGACTTTTGCGGGCCTGTCGATGCATAATTGGATTGGATACATAAAAACGGGACTGCCGAGGAAGAAACACAATCCTTCTTCGGCAGTCCCGTTTTGTTGGGAGCCTCTTATTTTACCAGCTCGTATCCGGCGTCGGTAATGACCTTGGCGAATTCGTCCGTCGTAATGTCCTTCGTCGCCGTGACGTCGGCCGTCTTGCCTTCGAGGTCGACGGTTACGGCCGTTACGCCGTCCATGGCGGCTAAGGCGTCGTGAACGTGTTTCTGGCAGTGCTGGCACATCATGCCTTCGATGTGTAATGTTGTTTTCATAGCAGGTTCTCCTTCCTTCTGTTCAGATATAGGTGTATTTGGAGTTTCCCGTGGTGTTTCACGTGAAACAGTTCCAGCGGAATGGTTGGGCTTAAAAAAGCGCAGGCGCAGGGCGTTCATGACGACGCAGACGCTGCTCAGGCTCATAGCTGCCGCCCCGATCATGGGATTCAGCTTGAGGCCGTAGGCCGGGTAAAACAGGCCGGCTGCCAACGGAATGGCGATGACGTTGTAGAAGAATGCCCAGAACAGGTTTTCTTTGATGTTTTTGATGACGGCCTTGCTGAGGCGGACGGCGCTGACGGCATCGAGGAGGTCGCTGCGCATGAGGACGGCGTCGGCGCTTTCTATGGCGACGTCAGTCCCTGCGCCGATGGCGATGCCTACGTCGGCTTTGGCCAGGGCCGGCGCGTCGTTGACGCCGTCGCCGATCATGGCGATAGTGCGCCCCTGGGCCTGCAGCTCGGCGATGTGCCGTTCCTTGTCTTGCGGCAGGACGCCGGCGATGACCTTGGGAATGCCCAGACGCTTGCGGATGGCTTCGGCCGTGCGGGCGTTGTCGCCGGTCAGCATGACCACGTCGATGCCCATAGCGTCAAAGCGGGAAATGGCCTCAGCACTGGTGGCTTTTTCCATGTCGGCGACGGCGATGATGCCGATGACGCCGCTGTCGTCGGCGAAGATGAGGGGCGTTTTGCCCTGATCGGCTAAGGCGTCGAGACGGCCTGTATAGCTGCCGATGGCGATGCCCTGCTCTGCCATGAGGGCGGCGTTGCCGGCGTAATAGGTCTTCCCATCGGCGGAGGCGATGACGCCCTTTCCAAAGACGGCTCGGAAATCAGATACGGCCTTCGGCGCGACGCCCTTTTCTTTTCCGCAGGTTACGATAGCTTCTGCCAGGGGATGCTCGCTCCCCTGCTCCATGCCGGCGGCCATGGCGGCAAGCG
>USGG01000063.1 GCA_900554215.1 uncultured Megasphaera sp. | reverse complement strand
CACCGAGCCGGCCGTACAGATGTTCCACCTGGTGCATTCCGACCGTCAGGAATACCGCTGCGACTACTGTGACGAGGAAGCGAAGTTCTGACCCATGACCCTCACCCTTCACGACATCAAGGTTTGGAACACCGGCGAAGTCATCGACCTGATCGTCCCATCTGACGCTGATGAAACGGTGGACGCTTCGGCCATGACCATCGCCCCGGGATTCGAAGATCCCCACGTCCACTTCCGCGATCCGGGCCAGACCTACAAGGAATCCATGGTTTCCGGTTGCGCGGCTGCCGCCTCTGGCGGGTATACGAACGTGCTCATCATGCCGAACACCGTTCCCGCCATGGATGGCGTGAAGGTGACGGCGGGGGAACCGGGCGCCAGTGAAGTGCTCGACGCCGGTTTCGACACGGTCATCGACTATTTGCAGCATTACGAACAAGCCCATGATGTGACCTTGCCGGTGCGTTATGACCTGTGCGTATGCGCTTCCAAAGGGCGTGCAGGCAAGGAAGCAACCGACGTGGCCGACTGGATCGGCTACCTGCCCGAACATGGCGACGAACATAAGGACGCCTACCAGCTGGCGCATCCGGTGACCGCCATCAGCGATGACGGTTCCGCGGTAACACCGGAAATCCTCGACCAAGTGTTCGACAACGTCAAGAAATCAGGCTTATACCTGATCGAGCATTGCGAACACCACGACACCGGGGCGGTCAATGAAGGTCCCGTATCACGAGAACTGGGCGTACCCGGCATTCCCGAAGATACCGAACTGAAAATCGTCGAACGCGATATCGAGATGGCGCGCAAAACCGGCGTGCATGTGCACTTCCAGCATGTCAGCACTGCGATTTCTTTCGACGCGATTCGCAAGGCCATCGACGCCTTCCCGGGGGCGCAGGTGCAGGATAACCCCGTTGAGATGGAATATCCCATGCCCATGTATACGTCGGAGCAATACGACTGCTACGTAGGCCGCATCCGCAAGGACTTGTACAATCCCAAGGCGGTCAACCTGTGGGTATCGGGCGACCAAATCCGCAAGGGCGCCGCATTGAACGCTCTGCAGATCGCCGAATATATGCTGGCTCATGATATGGTAAAGTAGAGAGGAGCGAATTGGTATGTTAACATTTGGCAACGTTATCACGGCTATGATTACGCCGTTTCATGAAGACGGGTCTGTCAATTACGAAGGCGCCGTCAAATTAGCGCAGTATTACTGCGAAAACGGCTCTGACGGTATTCTCGTAGCCGGTACGACCGGCGAGGGCGCTACGATGACGGAAGATGAAAAATTAAAGCTCTTTACGGACATCTCCGCCGCCGTAGGCGATAAAGTGATGGTCATGGCCAACGTAGGCACGAACAATACGGCGCAGACGATCGAATTCATGAAAAAAGCGGAAAAGACGGGAGTAGACTGCTTCCTAGCTATCGTTCCTTATTACAACAAGCCGAATCAGGACGGCTGCTATGCTCACTTTGCGGCCCTTGCCAAGGCGACGGATATGCCGATTCTGATTTACAATGTGCCGGGTCGTACGGGCGGCAAGATTGAAGCGGCTACGGTCGTCAAGCTGGCTCATGACTTTAAAAATATCGTCGGCATCAAGGAAGCCAGCGGTGATTTGAACGCTGCTACGACGATTGCCCGCGACACGGACGACGACTTCTACGTATACAGCGGCGAAGATAACCTGACCCTGCCTATTTTGTCTGTCGGCGGCTGCGGCGTTATCAGCGTCGCGTCCCATATCATCGGCAAGCAGATGAACGAAATGGTCCAGGCCTATAAAGACGGCGACATCAAAAAGGCTATGGAACTGCATCAGAAATACCTGCCGGTTATGACGGGCATCTTCTGCACCGTAAACCCGACGCCGATCAAGGCCTGCTGCAACATGCTCGGCCTGCCGGCCGGCGCGTTCCGCCTGCCCATGGTAGACGCCAGCCCGAAGGTAAAAGAATTCCTGACGCAGATGATGAAGGATGCCGGCGTCATGTAACCGTAAATCAATACGACGAAGCAAATGGGGAGAGGGCGCTGCTCTTTCCCCATTTTATATAAAAAACGTATTGACAAATAAAGAAAAATTTACTATACTATATAAGTCGTTAAGATATGACTCGGTAGCTCAGCTGGATAGAGTGACTGACTACGAATCAGTAGGTCTAGGGTTCGAATCCCTACCGGGTCACCATAGCAATGCTACTCGAACACCCCTGTCAATATTTTGTTGACGGGGTTTTTGAGTATATTGGGACGGCATGGTAATTATAGTAAATCCCTACCTTGTCGCCGGTGATGACGATACGACGGATAAAGGCTTGGAAGGTATCAAGCTTGTATCTGTCGTTTTTCTTTACCATTTCTTTCAAAAAATATTCGACAGCTTCAGCCGTAATCTTAAAGCCCGTGTCTAACTTTGTCGTTTCCAGCTGCGTTTTTAGCTCTGAGAGCTCATCTTCGTACTGGCGGATATTCCGGGCTATGGTGGCGGAAATAAAAGGTTCTGTAATAAATGTTGGGGTAACGACAGACATCGTATATCTGCCGCTGCCCCATTTTACAAAAAAATGGACATACGACGTATCCCCTGTTACTATTAAAGCGACCAAACCCAATGGAAAGGAAAATGTCTATGTCCAATTTTTGTTATATCGAAAAGAGATCTCTTTAAAAGAGGTTGAGGTAACTTCTTTGGAACTGCTGGAAGACAAACAGATTCTACATCTGGCGATTCCAAAGAAAGAGCAGCGCTGTCCTCATTGTCATACCCGTACTTCACGTATTAAGGATTACCGGCAGCAAACTGTATGTATTGCCATTGCAAATGATATTCCCGTATATGCGCAGTTTCGTAAATGGCAGTACAGCTGTCCGGCCTGTCACTATCCGTCACGTCGTTTACAGACTGGTTTGAGGAAATTGTCAACGTCCTGAAATTCCCATGGTCCAATGGGTATATAAGGGAGGCACCAATAAAATCAAAGTGCTAAAACGGCTCAGCTTTGGGATTCGAAAGTATAGCCGGTTCAAGAAGCGAATTTAATATATCGCATCATTAACAAATGGGAACGGGACGCAAAATACTGTAACAAGAGAATATACTCCAACATTTGACAAAGACTCGTTTTATTGCTTGATAATTTTGATATATCGTTCTAATTCGACCTTTTCATATTCTGCGATGAACGATACCATCTTTTCAGGATTTTTATTATCGGCATGGTATGCGTCGAAGCAGTCGTAATACTTGCGGCGGTCTGTAAATTTAATGTCGATGGGCAGCAGGCCGTTTTTTATCAGCTCGAAATTCAGCAGCAGGCGGCCTGTGCGGCCGTTGCCGTCGATGAAGGGGTGAATGGACTCGAATTCGAGGTGAAGCAGGGCGATGGCTTCGATGATATGTTTTTCCTGTTTCCATTCCTCATGCTGTCGGATCAGCTGCTCGACGGTCGGCTGTACCATGTACGGCTGCGGCGGCGTATGGAGTGCGCCGAGGATGCGGACAGGGACGCTGCGATATTTGCCGCGGTTTTCCCGGTCATTCATCAGGACGAGGGAATGGATCGTCTTGACTGTTTCTTCTGTCAGCGGCGTATTGTGTGATGCCAGGTCGATGATGTAATAGAAGGCGTCCTTGAAGCCGATGACGTCGAGATGGTCGCGCAGAGGCTTTTCGGCAATGGTAATGCCTTCCTGCAGGATAAGGGCTGTTTCACGAAGTGTTAGTGTATTGCCCTCGATGGCATTGGAATTGTAGGTCGTTTCGATGATAAATTCATTGCGCAGCCGCTGCAGCTCGGCTTTGCTCAGTGGACGTAGGCCGCGCAGCGTATTTTTTAGCGTATCAATTTCAATTAGAATAGGATTCATAGTATGTACCTTTCATTATATCCGGCTGGTAACAGGGGAGTTTTTTTATTTTCTACAAAGGTTACAGATAAACATTTGGATTAAAATATCTGTTATATGCTTTATAAAATACGAAATTGGCGGCGTTATATGAAGAGCTCCCATATCCGCACATACTTTGCAGGTTTATTTCTGAAGAATCAATAGTTATAGAATTTCCACGAGCGGTTCTATTCATATGATATATTTCAAGTTTTTGAGGACGCCAAGTTATGCCGGTATTTAATTTTATTTTGCGAGCGAAGTCATTGTCTTTTTTATACTGTCTTCTTAGAATAACTCCATGTTAAAATAAACCCCATATAATCCACTGGCGATAGAGTAATCAAGAGAACGCATATCTGCTGTCATTGTTTTTTCATATCCGTGCAGCTTCAAAGGTGTGATGTCTTTGCCTGAAAAATTGAATACCTTAAAATTGTATTTGTGGACTTTTACGCCGGAATCTAATGCTTTTAACTGATTAACAAAATATTCTGGCATTGCCGTGCTTCCGGCTTTGACATAACTAATTCTGTCAAATTTTTAGTGCTGCGCTCTTTATTATAAATAAAGTCATAATCACACGTAGTAATCATTTGTTTAGTATTAAATACTTGGTATATTTTTGTTTTAATGGTTGCTGTAGTATCCGTATTGGCAATAACTTTAGTATTGCTGTAGTCACAGTATCCGTTCCCGTCAGTAGATTCAGAAATGATGATATATCTTTCCGGATTGCTTTCTAACTCTGTCTTAGAAATAGCGAATACAGAAATAGCGTTAAACGTTATCATTAATGATAGAAATAATGTACAAATTCTTTTCATGGCGTTCACATTCCTTTCAGTTTAATAAATTGCATAAGTACACTGCGATTATTTGTTAAATCATACATACTACAGCCTGGATTATCTTTTATATACCTATCGTGTAGAAGTAATTCAACTGCAAACATATTTGTCAGCCCTTCGATTTTTTCAACGCTATACAGCGTATGGACGCTTAGGAACGGCATGTTGATTTTGGCGTGAAATATTGCGTGCCCTAGTTCGTGCTCACAGATGAATCTCTTCAGCTCTTCCCGTGCATTTTCATTGAGATGGATTGTCTTCATCCGAAAATGAGCGGCGAAATATCTCAAAATACTATCCAGATCTTCATATACAACGAGTATATCTAACTAATTTTAATGGAGCGTTTTTGTGTTTTCTGGATAACTTTTGTGCTGTACTCTTTATATCCGCTGGTTACCACTTATTTCTTGTACTTTTTAGGCGTAAATTTTTCTTTTACTCGTATTTTTGCTACTTCGATAGAGTGCTGGAGGAATGTCCGAAGTAAATCTTTTGTTTCCTCAGTATTCATGTCGTTTAAAATTTCTTGTAGACGTTTTTGAAGCTCTCTTTTATCGTGAGAATTTAACGCTATAATTTTTTTTGTTCATTATCAGTGGGTAGTTCATCAAGTGTGCATCCCATAAATGCCGATAATTTTTTTAGTTGATAAGTTAGTATTTTCATCCCCTTTTTTAAATAACCCGTCAATCATAGCGTATGGTATGCCGGAAAGTTTAGCAACGCCAGCTTTAGTATAGTTATGTTCTGGCATCAAAGCGGAAAGATTGTCGATTATAGCCATCTTTTTCACCTCAAAATAAGAACTTTTATTTACTATCATTAAACCATACAAAAATTACTTTGTAAAATAATTACATTACAACGTAAAAAAGTTCCCGTTGATATTGGTAATTGCAATGCAACATAATATGATCACACTATAAAATTGCCCCCGCGGGGAAATATCGAGGAGATGAAAATTGCGATGTATCCTAATTTAAAGACAGAAATGGCCAGAAAAAAGCTTACAAATGGTAAATGCGTCTCTGTTTGCAGCATAAGCAAAAGGCGTTTTTCAAGTAAAAGATGTGGGCGTACAGATTTTACGCTGCGGAAAATAAATATACTTCAGAAGCATTTTTCCCAACTGTGCGCTCGAATATCTTTTTTCTGCTGAAGCCGCATATTAAAGACAGGAGGTGGCTGCGCTGAAGGTAATAAAAAAATGCCTTGCCGCAGTGCGATGCCGTAAGGAAAAAATATTTCTTCCGTATATAGCTGTAACTTGTGTTTATATGCTTGCGGTTAACCAAGTAAAAACAGTTCATGCATTTTGCGTGGGCTGTTTTTTTGTGCGCAGTATAAACGATGAGCATATAGCTATGAAGGTTTGTATGGACTGTGTGGTAATTTCTATCCCCATAGGGGGCTTAAAAGGCCATATATATTTTTGTATAATAAAATTACTTTAAATTACGAAATATAGAAAGGCTGGGCAGATGGAACATATTAAACGTGAAATGATAGAGTATTGGTCGCAGCGGGTCGACGAGTTTTCGGCGCAGCGGTGTCGGGAGTTTCAAAGCCCGAAGCGGCGGCTGTGGATAGAGGAATTTCAGCGGTATTTTTCGATGGACGCGCCGCTGCGCATTTTAGACGTAGGCACGGGGACGGGGTTTTTTGCCAATATTCTGGCCCTGGAGGGGCACGACGTCGTCGGCATCGATTTGACGGAGCACATGATTGCCGAAGCGAAGCGGAAAGCGGAGCTATACCATGTGCCGTCAACGTTTTATGTCATGGATGCGGAACGGCCCGAATTTCCCGACGCTTCTTTCGACGTCGTCATATCGCGCAATCTGACCTGGGCTCTTCCCAATTTAGGCCAGGCCTATAAGGCATGGCGGCGCGTGCTGAAGGACGGCGGCCTGCTGCTGAATTTTGATGCCGATTATTGTCATGAAAAGGCGGATATGCCGCTGCCGCCTGAGCATGCGCACCAAAGGATTGCGCCGTCGCTGTTGTCTGAATATGAACGGATGAAGACAGTCCTGCGCCGGCCGGAACTTCGTCCGCAGCGGGATTGTGAGTTATTGGCCGAGGCGGGATTCCGCGATGTCCGCGTGGATTTGTCCGTTTGGAAGCGCATATATCATGACGTGGACGAGTTTTATAATCCTACGCCCATATTCTGTATTGCGGCGTATGCTTGACGAGGGGATGACTATGGAGGCTTATGAAACCTATGAACAAGAGAATATTGCCTATTGGACAAACCGCGCGCCGGGATATTCGGCGGTCCATCAAAACGAGCTGAGCTCAAGCCAGCGGGACGTCTGGAGACGGACGCTGCTGCGGCACATAGAAGCGGCCTGCGGTAAAGCGCGTGCTTCTTCAATCCGCGTGCTGGACGTCGGCACGGGGCCGGGATTTTTTGCCATTTTGCTGGCTGAACAGGGCTATGAGGTGACGGCTGTTGACTATACGGCGTCCATGCTGGAAGAAGCGAAACGCAATGCCGGACGGCTCGGCCGGTCCATACGGTTTTGCCGCATGAACGCGGAGCAGCTGGCCTTTGGAGACGGAGCTTTCGATGTCGTCGTCACGCGGAACCTGACGTGGAATCTTCCTCATCCGGACAAGGCCTACGGCGAGTGGCAGCGCGTCCTGAAACCGGGCGGCTTGCTGCTGAACTTCGACGCCAACTGGTATCGGTATTTATACGATGAGGAAGCGCGGCAGGGATATATGGAAGATAGAGAGCATATCCGCCGGAGCGGCGTCGCCGACGAGACCGATGGGACGGATATACCGGCTATGGAAGCGATTGCCGGCAAAGCGCCCCTGTCGGGATGCGTGCGCCCGCAGTGGGATTTAGATATTTTGCGGCGCTTAGGGATGGATGCCGTTGCCGATGAGGAGATATGGAAGACGGTATGGACGCGGGAAGAACGCATCAATAACGGCTCGACGCCCATGTTTATGATAAAGGCTGTGAAGCAGCTATGACGATGTATGTGATAAAGCGGCTTTTGCAGCTGATTCCGATTTTGCTGGGAATTACCTTTCTGTCCTTTGCCATGATGCATATTGCCGGCAGCGATGCAGTCGTTCAAAAATATGACCGGGCAGGCATAGCTGTCGCTGCGGAAGTCGTCGCGGCTGAACGGGTGCAGCTGGGCTTGGACCGGCCGTTTCTGACGCAATATATCGTTTGGCTGGGAAATCTGCTGCACGGCAATATGGGCGTCAGCTTCATGACGGGCCGTGATGTTTTTGCGACTTTCATGGATAAGCTGCGGGCGACGCTGCTTCTCACGGCGTCGTCCGTCCTGCTGACGGTCGCCGTTTCGGTTCCGCTGGGCATTGCGGCGGCGGTCCGGTGCAACTCGACTGTAGATTACGTCATACGCTTTTTCAGTTTTTGCGGCAACAGCATGCCTAATTTTTTTCTGGCTTTGGTTCTGTTGTATCTGTTTGCCGTCCAGCTACCTTTGTTTCCCGTCCTTTCCTCGGGAATGGGGATAGAGCATCTGGCGCTGCCGACGGCGACCTTGTCCATTGCTATGTCCGCTAAGTACTTGAGGCAAGTGCGGGCGGCCGTGCTGGAAGAGATGGGCAAGGACTATGTACTGGGCGCAAAATCGAGGGGCGTTCCCTTTTCCTGGACGCTGCGGCGCAGCATCCTGCGGGCTTCCTTCGGCACGATTTTGACGCTGCTGGCTCTTTCTATCGGCAGCCTGCTGGGCGGGACGGCCATTGTAGAATCCATTTTCATGTGGGACGGCGTAGGAAAGCTGGCCGTCGATGCGATTCACGGACGAGATTATCCTATGATTCAGGCCTATGTCGTATGGATGGCCTTCATATACGTCGTCGTCAATTTGCTGACTGATATCGTCTATCGGATAGCGGACCCGCAGATTGGCTGGAAAGCGGGGCGGCGTTGATGATACCGGAAGCTCTCGTTTTTCACAAGACGCCGAAGCGCCGCCTTATATTGTTTTCGTTTTGTGCCGCCGCATTGCTGTGCGTTGCGGCCTTCGGCGCGTATTTGTGTCCCTATGATCCGTATGCCCAGCAGTATGACGCGGCTCTTCAGGCCCCTGGGTGGGAACACTGGCTGGGAACGGACCGGTATGGCCGCGATATGTTGTCCCGGATTCTAGCCGGCGCGCAGCTCAGCATTTTTTCGGCACTGGCTCTCGTCGCCATGATTGCTTTTATTGGTACGGGCGTCGGACTGCTGTGCGGATATTACGGCGGGAAGGCGGACGCCCTGTGCATGCGCCTGGCCGACGTTTGCCTGGCCTTTCCCAGCTTGATTTTCGCCATGGCCATAGCGGCCGTTTTACACGGCGGGATTCACAATGCCGTCGTCGCCTTGGCGGCCGTCAGCTGGCCTAAGTACGCCCGTTTGGTCCGAAGCCGGACCTTGGCATTGAAGGATCAGAAGTTTATTTTAGCGGCTCAGATGGCCGGTTCTTTGCCGCGTCAGATCATGGTCCGCCATATATTGCCGAATTGCCTGGGAACAATCGTCGTTACGGCAGCCCTGGACATCGGCACGATGATGATGGAGCTTGCGGCCCTGTCCTTTTTGGGATTAGGCGCTAAGCCGCCGGCCGCCGAATGGGGCAGCATGATGAGCACAGGCCGAAGCATGCTGCAGACCTATCCCTGGGTCGTCCTGTCTCCCGGCGCGGCTATTTTTCTTTCTGTCGCCGTATTTAATCTGTGGGGCGACGCGCTGCGTGATTATATAGACCCGAAAGAGCGGGGGCGGTAATGGGGAGGTTTGAGAGGATGAATAAAAAACGTCTTATAGCGTGTATTGCGGCAGTACTTCTGCTGCTGATGGCGGCCGGCTGCGGCGGTACGGAAGAGGCGAACCGTTCCGCTGGCGGAAAAACCTTTGTTATGGGCGATACGACCTTTAACCCTGAAAACAACGAGCCCGACATCAATCCGCACAACGACAACAGCGGCTGGGCCTGCATCCGCTACGGCGTAGGGGAGACGCTGTTCCGCTACTCCGATACGATGGAAATCGAGCCGTGGCTGGCGGAAAGCTATGAACCTGTCGACGACGTGACGTGGAGAATTGTTCTGCGCAAGAATGTGACCTTTACCAGCGGCCGGCCCGTAGACGCCCAGGCTGTCAAGGAATGCCTGGAGCATTTGATTGCCGTCCATACACGGGCGGCCGGCGATTTGCACATCGCCTCTATGGAAGCGGACGGACAGGTGCTGACGATTCGGACGACGGTCCCCGTGCCGACCCTGCCTAATTATCTGTCCGACCCATACGGCTGCATTATCGACATGCAGGCCGGCATCACCAGCGACGGCCTTCTGGAAGCGCCCACGGAAGAGCGGGCTGCCCGCAAGGGCCGCTTCCAGAAG
>USGG01000062.1 GCA_900554215.1 uncultured Megasphaera sp. | reverse complement strand
TCTTATTGACCGCATCGCTGTCCGCAGTCCCATCTGCTAATCCAGTAATCTTGCCGTTATCCATTGTTACGCCGTCAACAGTCACGCTGCCGCCGCTGATTGCTCCTGTCGTCGTAAGACTGCCGACTGTAGCCGCTCCACTGGCCGTAAGCGTTTCTGTACTAAGACTTGTCAAGCCGCTGACCGTCTTCGACAGGCTGACGCCGTTCGTGTCAACGACAATATTTCCGTCCTGCGCCGCTTTCACTTCTACGTTGCCGCTGGCGTCAAATCCTATGCCGTTGCCGTTCTTCACCGATACGACATTGGAACCGTCGATAACTACGCCGTTTCCGGCCGTATACGTCTTGATCTGGCTTTGTACTGCGTCAAGCTGGCTCTTATTGACCGCATCGCTGTCCGCAGTCCCATCTGCTAATCCAGTAATCTTGCCATTATCCATCGTTACGCCGTCAACAGTCACGCTGCCGCCGCTAATTGCCCCTGTCGTCGTCAACGTTGCTGTTCCGAGATCTATGGCTGTCTTATTTGTATCCGTATATTTTACGGCCAGATCATCTAATGCGTCTACTTTATCATCTACAGCATTGAGTTGGCCTACATTTACTGCATCGGTATTTGCCACACCAGCTGCAACGTTGCTGATAACACTGCCGTTTGCATTCAAGCCGCTGCTGGAAATATAAGTCTTCCCGTCGACAATAATGCTCTCACCGGTAATATTCCCGTCAGCGTCAACGGCAAAGGTATTTAATGTATTGGTAAAGGTCATGCCCGATACCTCATTTAAGGCAGTTACGTTATTAGCAGATACATTTCCAGAGGTGTCAACTTTAAAGCTGTTGTTAGCATTGGCGATGGTCGCTCCTGTCAACGCCCCGCTAGCCTTCACATCTGCAGCAGAGACGTCGCCTGAAGCATTGACGCTGAACGTATTGTTCGTATTGCTGAATGTCGCACCTTCTACGTTTCCACTTGCCGTCACATCGCCTGTCGAGGTAATGTCGGCTGCTTTCACGTTGCCATCGGCATCTACGGCAAAAGTATCGGTCGTATTAGCAAACGTTGCCCCGCTTACATCGCCTTTAGCCGTCATATCGTTAGCTTCTACATCGCCGACGTCATCAACGGTAAAGCTGCCGTTCGTATTCGCAAAGCTTCCAGCTCTTACGGTTCCTTCGACAGTAGCTTTTCCGGCTTCCAGATTCGTAATGTCGGCATTCGTCGCCGTGATTTTGCCTTCCGTCGTCAAGCCTCCGACTGCTGCCGTGCCAGTAATAGCAACATCTCCGTTAATCGCCGCGCTGCCGGCCGTCAACTGGCCTTCTGTAGAAAGGCTTCCTGCGGTTAACGCGCCGTCAACTACTGCGTTGCCGTTAATATCAGCACTGCCGGCCGTCAGCGTCCCTTCAACCGTTGCTTTCCCAGCTGTCAAATTGGTAATATCAGCGTTCGCCGCCGTTACCGTTCCTGCCGTCTCGATATCCCCGGCTGTCAGGGTACCGCCTACAGTCGCGCTGTTCGTTATATTCGCGCTGCCCGCTGTTATGGTTCCTTCGATAGTGGCTTTGCCCGCTTCCAGATTCGTAATATCAGCATTCGCCGCCGTTACCGTTCCTGCCGTCTCGATATCCCCGGCTGTCAGGGTACCACCTACAGTTGCGCTGTTCGTTATATCCGCGCTTCCCGCTGTTAACGTTCCTTCAATGGTGGCTTTACCCGCTTCCAGATTCGTAATATCGGCATTCGCCGCCGTTACCGTTCCTTCCGTCGTTAAGCCGCCAACAGTTGCCATACCGTCAATCGTTGCGTTCCCGCTGATAACTGCACTTCCGGCCGACAATTGGCCTTCTGTAGAAATGCTGCCAGCGGTCAAACTTCCACCGACAGTTGCCGTGCCTTCAATAACGGCGCTGCCAGCAGTCATTGTACCTTCAATATCCGCTTTTCCGGCATTTAAATTCGTCGTATTAACAGTTCCTGTCGTAACGACGTCACCGTTAATCTGCGTTTCTTTACCTTCTGTTCCATTGCCAAACACAGCACCGTCTTCTTCTGTTACAGCAATATAGCTATTTCCTTGCTGAATGCCGATTAAATCGCCGCGAACTTGGAATTGGCTTTGGCCGGCGCGCGCATATAAAGTACCATCTTCGTTTACTTCAAAGTTCCTGTTTGCCGCCGATAACGAGCCTTCCACTTCCGCATTTCCATCAGTATAGATATTACCGTCGTTATCAACATACAGCCCTTCGCCGTTATCCGTACCCCCAACAAACAGGCCGTCTTTCGTCAGAGAATTGTACGTGCCCTGGCCGTTGTGGGCATAGAAGCCGTCTTCATTGAGAATGGTGTGCTGGCCTGACGGCGTGGCAACGCTTGTATTTCCGCTGCTGCCGCTCTGTGAATCGCTGCCAGCTGCCGGCACGGCATCTGTGTTCATAGCCGCTGCCGTAGATTTCAGTGTGACAATGGGATCTGATGAATTCGCGTTTGTTTCGTCAATTTTATCGTTTAAGATTGCATAGGGATCTTCCACGAGCGGGTCGGCAGCTTGTACGGAAAGGGCTCCTACACCAGTCGTGAGCACTAAAGCAGCCAGTACGGCAGCGGCGCTGCGGCCTATGCGGCTGCTCGTACTTTTCGTGCAGCTGTGAGCCAGCTCAGACACGACGACGTACTGATGCTTTACTTTACTCCATATAACTTTATATATTCGGTTCATATTGATTCCTCCTTATCCTTATCAGGGTGAGATTCGTGTTTTTTTGCTTCGATGCAGAGAAAACCAGCGCAGGCGGCAATCGGCACTGCAAAAGGCTGTCCGCCGGTCGTAGGGCTCGGTAATTTCCACATAGGTTCCGCAGTTCCGGCAGTGGAACGAATGGCCTATGGTCTGAGATTTTACTTTTTCCGAATGCTTCCAATACAGCCGTTCGCAGTGAGCCGAGCAGAATTTTGTCCGCCGGTCTGTCGGCTCCGTCACCCGTACCAGCTTGCCGCATTTCAGGCAGCGGAAGGTGCGCAGGGCCTCCTTTTTCCGCGACGACCGGCCGTGGTCATTGACGCCGTGACGGTGAGCGTAGCGCCGGCAATAATTGCTGCAGTATTTCTGCGTGATCCGGTTCGCTTCGAATTCTTTGCCGCAAACGGGGCATGTTTCCTTCCGCTTCATAGGCTAGTCATGGATTCTCTAGCAAGCCCACGCAACGCGCGCCGAGAACATTTCCGCGCACGCAAAAAAGACAGCATGAGCTTACGCCAATGCTGCCTGCTGCACATAGTATCGCCAGAATATACGAACCCCCCAAAGGATTGCGCTAAAAAAGAGCACACCTGCGTCCCAAACGCAGCCGCATGTATGCCAGCGCATGAATAGGAGGTATTATTTATATTATAACCATACCCCCCCCCCCGTACATTGTTTCAGGAAGTTGTCCATTCCTGCGATGCGATTCCAATCGTTTCGGCTAGAGATCATCTGTTTCACCCCCTTCTGTATACTTTTTAGTCTAGCACGTTATATAGGTAAATGCAATATCCCCTAATCCAATAAATCTGAATAAATCATTAAATTTATATTAAAATATTATAGTTGCCTCCCACTCCATCGGCTACATCATGCCTATGTGTACGCTCTATTTTACGGCATTTTTTCCGATTTCACCATCCTATACAGCAAATTTTCCGGCCAATGTCCATTGGATAAAAATACAGTCATTGTTTTAAAGCCACCCCAAAAATAAATGACAAACGCCGATACGTATCACATTTTCCTCAAACCATTCCACCCCTTATATGTATCGTATAGATAGACAAAAAGTAAAAGAGCTATATCAATCATACATAATGTAATCTGCTAAATTTAAATAAATTAGTCAAAATCTTTAGACTTGGACATAAAAAAAGCTGCCATTGTATCATGCAATGGCAGCTTTCTATAGAAAATTCGATAATACACTAACATAACAAGATAGTGCTATGCAAGGTTTTCATATTTAATTCTATATTGATTGAACTGTTTATATGATAATTTACCGTCATTTTGAAGACGTCCAATCACAATGCCTTCATGTGTGCCAATCCGTAACGCAAAACGCCTGATAGCCCCTATAGAGTACTCATTATCTTCTTCAAAACGCCGCAGCGCAGCTGCTGGAATCAATATATCGGCCGCTATGGAATCTGCTTTTTGTTCTTCTTTGGCAGAAGTGCTTTCTTTTTGATAAATATGTCCTTCTAAAATGTGAGCAAATTCATGAAATAAACTAAACCAAAATTTATCAGCATATTTTCCTCTCATCGTAATACCTAACACAATTTTACGATTATCATAAAAGGTAATGCCATGTAAAAATGAACCGGCTATTTGCGGCAAATACACAAGAGCAATGCCGCATTGCGCTAATACGGTCTCCAGTTGTCCTGCAAATTCTATAGAATGAGCCCGCGTCATTGCTCGTATAGCAGGAAGGCGCTCTAGTAACTTTTTCCGTGAAAACGGCTCGACATGTACAGCACCGGCTTTACGCTTCGCATATTGAGCTAATGTCCACATAGCAAACGTGCTCTTTTCTGTATTTGCCAAACGACGGCAGGCAATAGGCACAAATTCTCCTACATCTTTTAAACGGCAAACTTCAAAAAATTTACAAAGGTTATATACTCGTTCTTCATTACGGTTTGTGTCTGGAACCATTCCCCATTTCACAAGTTGTTTATACGGATATTGTTTTGCAAGAACAATATCTTCGCTTAACTCGTTTTCCCGTTTTACTTTAGCCATCTTTTCTCTATAAATCGCTTCCAGATTATTCCAAAAACTAGCCGGAATCGATAGCACTAATTCAAGGCGTTCTGCTACATCCGGTGTTAATTGCACAGAGCCGTTAATTAGCCGGCTAATATGTTTTTCAGTCATGCCCATTCGTTTTGCAAATTCTTTTTGCGTCATGCCGCGATCGTCAAGCTGTTCTTTGATTGTAGCACCAGGAGGCGTAGCAATATAGCTTTTACTTTCCAACATGACCCTCACTCCTTCTCCCGATTAATGATAATCTACAATTTCTTGTATTTCTGCAATTTGTATTCTCTCACCTTGTTTGGTAAATATAAGTCGATACGGATGAACAAGGTCCATAGCATATTGGTTTTCTCTATCACCATGCAGCAGATGACACCGCCCAATGTGGCCTAAAAGTAAGATTTCTACAGTTTCAGCAGCTTCAATTTGATCTATGCGTTGATGTATTTTTCTTGCCATATCCGCACCATATTCCCGACGCGCCACACTGGCATTGGTACATATTTTCTGTAGCTGATTATTTCTATACTTTATTTTCAAGGCCTCACCTCGTTTACCTATAAGGTTAATTATATAATAACAAGTATAGAAGAAATAATCAATATTCATGCCATTTCCTTGCAAAATCCGTATTGTTTGCCAATAATTTTCCTTATACATGTATAATCTGCCCTCCCGCCGTCCAAAGAAGCAGGTCGGCTGGGAGGGCAGAAATAAGACAGACAAATCTCATCTACGCCGCAGCCTGGCCGCGCATGGCCGGATACTGGATGATGCCCGTGGCGATGGCCCGGGCCGTGTCATCCTTATGGCGTTCGTAGCAGCGCATGTCATATTCGTTGTCTATGAAGCAGACTTCTACGATAACGGCCGGCATAGCCGTGTTGCGCAGGACAAAGAGGCCCGGCCGTTCTTTCAGCCCCCGGTCAGGCAGGTTGAGGACGGCCTTGACGTTGGCCTGAATGCAATGGCCCAAAAGCAGGCTTTGGGGCGTATGGGAAATAAGGGTTTCCGTGCCCGTTGCCCGTTTGTTGAAGGCGTTGAAATGGAGGGACACGAAGACGTCCGCTTCTGCAGCATTGGCCTCTCCGCAGACAGCGTACAGATCGTCGGACTGGCCGACGACGACGGCAATGCCGCTCCGTTCTAAATAGGCCTGCACGGCTGCAGCCAGCTCATAGGCCAGGTCGCATTCGCGCAGGTTCAGGGCCGCGTTGACGGCTCCGCTGTCCAGCAGGCGGTCGTGGCCCGGATTGAGATAGACTTTCATCAGTATAGCTCCTCCTAATCAGCAAATACAGTATGCGGATGATAAATACGACGGTCCGTTTATCGACAGACCTCAAAAATCGCAGGATCTTCTGCATAGGCATCCTCCTCTCTGGGTCGCTTCGCCATATACAGGGTCACACAGCCCGTCTCGTCGAGATCCATCATCGTGACGTAGGGGCTGCCGCAGCGGTCTTCCCGCTCCCGGTCGGCCCGGCAGTTGGCGATTTCCATCTTATTTCGTTCGATGAGCTCCTCGCTCATATGGGGAAAAAAGGAACGGGCAAAGGCCGTAAGGCTCTCCGATACGACGAGGCCCGGCACGAAGCGGCGCTGCCCCAAAGCCGTCCGGACGCGGCGCAGCTCGCCGGCGCGGCGGTTCCTTTCGGCAGAGGAAATCCGCAGGGGCTTCTCGTCCCCATAGGCGGGCCCTTCCAGCTGCCGGCGGCGGCGTTCCATATCCCGCCAATGGGCTAGTACGTCGGCAATAGACGGCTCGAAGCGGTGTGTCTCCAGTATGCGCCGAGCCAGGGCGCGAGCCTGGGACTCCGTCATCGGCGGCAGCATGTCCTTGAGGATGCGCATCCTAGAGGCCATCCCCGTCGGATTCCCAGATTTGCTGAAGCATTGTATCAACGTATTGATTAAATTCTTTCTCCCGTCGTTCATACATCGTCTCCCTTCGCCGCGGCCGTCCGCCGCTGTTGACCAGGACGGCCCGGATATAGCGGACGCCGGACGCGCCGTTGTCCCTGGCGATATCGATAGCAGCGCCGACGGCTTCATCACCCCAGCAGCGAGCCAGGTCCGTCAGCTCTTCTGCCGCGCGGCTGCTGATCTGGCCGAAGGCCGCCGTGTAGCGGCGCAAGGCCGTATGCCCTGCCGAAGGATAGGAAACGTGCGCCGCGCCATCACACCCCTGCCGGGTCGGCATAGGCCATACGGGCGCAATGCCGCTGTCTCCGCCCGGCGCAGCCGTCAAAGCGCAGCACCCCTGTTCGGCAAGCCTCGCCTCGTCCTGCCCGTCAGCTTCCGGCAGAGCCGCGTCGTCCCATCGGGTGCCGCATTCGCCGTCAGCATACGATGAAACAGTCCGGCCCATCCCATTCCGCACGGCGACGAGGCTGCCGTCCGAGCAGACTGGAGCCGTTCCCGCTGCCGCTTCTTCATCAGAGCAGCCTTCTCTTCCTGCATCAGCCTGCACCGCTGCCAAGGCTATGGGTTCGTCGCCGCAAGGGCCGTCGTATACGGCAGCTTTTCCCGATTGACCGGCCTCGACGGAAGCCTCTGCCGCATCACAGCGCAGGCCTTCGCCGTCTGCCTTGCGGCGGCGGTAGCGGCGCATGCGGTCCCGGGCGTCGCGGCGTCTTTTCTCGTCCCGGTCAAAGCTCTGAATTTCATGCCAGGGCACAATGCGGATCAAGCCCGTTTCATCGCGGCTGATGAGGTCGATCTGCTCGAATACGTCGAGGACCTTTTCGATAAAGGCGCTGCGGCGGCGCAGCCGACGGGCCAGCAATGCCGTCGTCACGGCCTGTCCCTCGGACACGTAGATATACCCGTTGTCGTTGACCATGCCGGCCAGGTCCTTCAGGTAAAACCAGATGACGAAATAGGAGTCGCCGTTAGGCTGACTCAGCAAGTACATCATGCGCGGGTCTTGAAACAGCCCGACCTTTGTCTGAAACCACCGCAGCGTTCTCATGCGCCGCTCCTTTCCGCCCCTTCGGGCCCGTCTTTGCTCGCTACTGTATATGGGACAGGGAAGGCACGATTTGTTTCCTCTTTCACTATGCTGTTTCAGCATATATGTCTGCCGTCAAAATACAGATTCGTACTTTTTACCTATTAAACTGCGATATAAACGAAACAAAAAAATAAAAAGAAAACAGACAAGACGTTACGCGTAACGGTGCAGGCAATCTGCGGCGGCGAAAGCAAAAGAAACGGCCTATCTATGCCGACGGCACAGCATGGGCCTAACAACCTCCGGGCGGCAAAACGCCGTATCGCCATCGCTATTTCCCCTTAGATTTCCCGTCTAATGCCGCTGAATTTCAAAAACGTCCCGAAACAAAAAAAGACCTTCTGTACGGAATCGTCCCGTCCAGAAGGTCTATGTATTATTGAAAGTAATCGGGGTACTGCTTGCGCAGCACTTCCACGTCTATAATGCCCTTATTGATATGCTCTTCCATAATCGCTACGCCGCGCTGCCTGTCATGGCGAAGGATGGCTTCTGCCAGGGCCTGATGCTGGCTGTAGAGGATGTTCATCTGCTCTGCCGCCGCAGCGATGTTCAGTACGCGGGCCCGCATGTAATCGGCCGTAGAGCTTTCGATAATCTGCCATATGTGGGGCTTGCCGCAGCCCTGGTACAAGATGCTGTGGGTCTGGTTGTCGCTGGCAAAAAAGCCGTTGACGTCGCGGCGGCGCAGGTACAGCTCCTGTTCCTTCAGGCACTGCTGGAGCTTCCACATGTATTCCTCAGGAAAGTCCCGGCAGGCCAGTTCGACGACAGCCGTCTCCATGGTCACCCGCAAAAAGCGGAACTCTGCCAGCTGGGCCGTGTTGATCTTAGACACAAAGGTCCCTCGCTGGGGCAGCACGTCGAGAAGGCCCTTTTGGGCCAGGCGAATGAAAGCCTCCCGCACGGGAGTCCGGCTTACGGCCAGCATCGTCGACAGTTCCTGTTCGGACATGGCCGTCCCAGGCACCAGATGCAGACTCATGATATTGTCATATAACACGCGGTAGGCGTAGTCCCGCACGTTTTCCCGCGGCTCTTTTTCCAGCAATCGTATCTGTTCCATTTACGTCCCCTGTATCTAATAAAATTAGTATCTTTTACATTCTACCATATTACAGCTTCAAATTGAAATGCATTGCGCAAAAAATGACCTATACAGCTGCAAAAAAATGTATTCTCCTTCTGTACAAACAAGCATATACCCTCCTGACAGCACAGACAGGAGGGTATACAGATGTTATTCTTCCCGTTCCAACCCGGGATCTTTATTGTCTTTCAAGATAAATACCTTCACCAGGACGACGATGATCATGAGCACGCCGACCTGCCCCATGAGGGGATAGAGGAAGCCGATGAGCTTGCCGAAGCCGATCTGCGCGCCGAAGTAGGCGACGACGCCTAAGACGACTGTCACGGCCATCTTCACGGTCTTATTGGGCATCCACTGTTCCAGCTTGTTGATGACGACCCAGAACATAGGAGCCGCCGTACTGTAAATGCCGAGGAGCAGGATGACGGAGAAGATGAGGGCCAGGGCAGGAGCAAACTGCTGGGCCAGGAACAGGTTGGGAACCTGCAGCTTTGCTACCTCTGCCGGGAAGCAGAGCATAGCGGCCATCATGAGGGCGCTGGCGACCATGAGGGCCACGCCGCCGAGAAATCCGCCGAGAAAGGCTTCGCGGCGGCTGTTGGCCTTGCTGCCCAGCCCTGTCAGGAAGGGGATGGAGCCAAAGACCATGCAGGAGGCGTACAAAACGCCGCTGAACCAGGCCGAATCGAGGAAGTCATACGACGAGAACCACCACGATTTCGTCGAGCGCAGGTCGTACAGGACCTCCCAGCCCTTAGCCCAGTCCGTATTGGCATTGCAGACGGTCAGAATGCCGATGCCGATGGTAAAGAAGATGATAACCGGGCCCATGGAGCCGATGACGTCGGCCAGGCGCATCAGGCCCAGCAGGATGGACAAGATGCACAGGAGAGCCATAAACACGCTGCCGGCGTCGCCGGGCAAGGCAAAGTATTCCGAGGCCACAGCGCCTGTGCCGGCAATCATGATCGACACGACGCTGAATAAAAATAAGATCGTGACCCATTCCAAAAACGTGCCGATGTACTTGCCGCAGTAATAGTAAAAGACCTGGGTATGGTATTTGAGCTTCAAATCGTAGCCCTTCTGCATGAGCGCCCCGCCCAGAAAGGCGAAGATGAGCATGCTGACGAAGCAGCCGATGATGCCCTGAGGGCCGAAGGCCCCGAAGAACTGAAGGATTTCCTGACCCGTCGCATATCCCGAACCGATGCTGAAGGCGCAGTAGGCGCCGGCGAAAATAATGACGTTGCGCAGGCTTACTTTCGTGTTGCTGTCTTGATTCATAACGTATCTCTCCTTTATGGCGCGGCTTGCAGTTCCGCTTCTATGCGCTCCAGACGGCGCGCTAATTCCGTAATATCCTGAGGCACGCGCAGGCGGACGTGGCGCTTGCCGATGCCTTCAAAGTCGACGCCGTTTTCCACGCGGATGCCGTACTTCCAGAACAGAGCGCCCAAATCGACGTCCTTCTCCGTATAGAACAGCGTAATGGGCACGTCGTCCCGCGTCGCCGACGTCTTGAGCACGTTCAGTCCGCTGATGAGCTTCTGGTTGTTCTGGGCAATGAGGTCCCGCGAATAGGCCAGGAAGGCCGGGTCGGACAACACGACGGGGATCATGGCCGCCGCCGGCGTCGTCAGGTTCATCTCGCCGCCGAAGGCTTCCAGAATATCGGCCATAGCCTTGGGAACGGCGATGTAGCCGGCCCGCAGGGCCCCTAAGCCGAAGCCCTTGGAAAA
>USGG01000061.1 GCA_900554215.1 uncultured Megasphaera sp. | reverse complement strand
GAGCCGGGCGGTATGCTCATGTTCGGCATTCCTTCGTTCCGTTTGCATAAAAAGCACGTATACCGGGAAATGGAATACCTGCAGCAGCTGGGCGCCGTCTTCCAATTCAATACGAAAATCGGCGCGGACAAGCAAATCAGCGACTTGTTTGCCGAAGGATATGAAGCCGTCTTCATCGCTACCGGCGCGCCTGTAGGCTGGAATTTGGGCGTTGAAAACGATACGGTCGACGGCGTCGTCGACGCGCAGCATTTCCTGACCCAGGTTCAGCAGGTACAGCTTGGCCAGGCGAAGCAGGAAGACCTGCCGATTCAGCCCGGAGACGACGTCATCGTCGTAGGCGCCGGCAACGTGGCTATCGACGCGGCCCGCACGGCCCTGCGCCTGAAAGCCAACGTCACTATTGTATACCGCCGCGCAGAAAAGAACATGAAGTGCCTGCCCTCGGAATATGAAGCTGCGAAGGCTGACGGCGTCGCCTTTAAATTCTACTCGGCTCCGAAGGCCGTCGTAGGTCAGGATCATGTAGAAGGCCTGCAGTACGAAAAACAGCAGATTTTGGAAGACGCCACGATGGTGCCGACAGGAGAATTCGGCGTCGTGCCGGCTAATAAAATCATCGTCGCTATCGGCAACCGGCCAGAATTGGACTGCATGCGCCAGTTCAGCGTCGACATGAACGGTGACGGCTACATCTTCACGAAGGACGAACCGTACGGCATGACCAGCCAGACCGGCGTATTCGCCGCCGGCGACATCGTCCATAAACCGGCAACAGTCGTATTGGCCATGCGCGAAGGGAAGAAGGTTGCCGCCGGCATCGACCAGTACATCAAGGCGAAGCACCTGATGGCTAACTGCCAGTAAAAGAGATTATGAAAGAAATTCATTTTCTCATAAAGTTTCTTAATAATAAATAAATATGGAACTATAAAATCGCCGGATATACGCAGTAAATTACTGCATGTGTCCGGCGATTTTGGGATTTCAGAAAGAATGCATAACTATTCCTCATGGCATACCCTTCATTCTTGTCATGCTATGAAAAACATGGTAGCATAGCAATATGCCATAACGAGGGGGTATTTGCTTGGTATCTGAAGAATATGCAGTGATATTGAAAAAACTGATTACGATAACGGAAACGAAGAATTTAGTCTTGGCGAATATAACGGGATACGACGTGTCCTATATCAGCAAGTGGGTGAACGGCGTAAAATTGCCGGCGACGAAATATATCGAGCAGATCAATGAAAAACTGGCTAAGTGCTTTGCCGAATCAGTCATAACCAACGGGCAGATTGACGAACTGAGTACATTGTTTGCTGTCCCTGTGACGCGAGAAACGGCGGAGTTTGAAATATTGCAGCAGTTAAGCGCCTCCTATCGGTTTTCCATGAAGCATCACGGCCGCCACCGTCAGGAAGCTGCCGTGCCGGCGAAGGTCATTACGGGGAATCACGATGCCTTTCTATTTATGAATACAGTATTTAAGGAAAAGGTGCAGAACGCCAAAGAGGGAAGCAACCTGCTGATTTTAGGCGATTTCTGTACGCTGCTGGACATTGATTTCTGGAAATTTTTGGAATTTCCCAATGAGACGGCGCCGCACATTACGATTCACGTCGGCATCGATTTGGAAAAGTTGTCCCGCGATACGAAATATACGGAGCAGCTGTATATTATTCTGGGAAAATACCTGAATTACGAGTTTAAGCTGTATCATTCCGACGTCTTAAAGCAGGGCAATACGATCATCATGGAAAATGAGTTCGTTATTCAATATTCCCTGCAGGGAGAGCGCAGTATCGGTATTTGTACCTATATTTCCGACGCGGCCCTGGTGCAGGATATTTATAACCGATTTTACGTCGGCTTTGCCAACCAGCAGGCGGCGCTGGCCCCGGTGAAAACCTTGGGAATCGAGGATATCGGGTTTCGGACGGCCTTTTATTCGTCTGACAAATATTTCTTTTTCCTGACAAACGGCGTCGATTTCCTTCTGCCGCCGCAGGCCGTTTCTGAATTTTTGACGGAAATCAAGGCGTCGAAGCAGGTGACGAGGCAGATTGGACAGCTGCAGATCATGTGGGATGAAATGATGGCCTCGGGCGAAGTGGAATTTATGCTGCCGATGACGTCGATTATCCGTTATATCGAAACGGGATATATGTTTTTTACCGATAAGGAATTCAAGATGAAGGCGCCGTATCGCAAGATGCATCTGCAGCATGCGCTGGATATTATGGAAAAAAATCCGAAAATCACCGTAGGCGTCATTCAGGCTTCCATGGAAATGTCGGAATATCAGGTGATGAATTTGTCCTTTTATTCCAATTATACGGCTGCTTTTTTTAAGAAGAATCCTCAGTATATTCGCGAGTCGGTATGCCCGTTTTACGTCGTAGCGAATAAAAAATTGGTCGAATGCTTCCATACTTTTTTCAGGCAGGTGAAGCAGATGCCCATGTACCACCATTATGCTTACACGGACATCCGGCAGAAGTACGAACAGTATAAGGGATTTGTAGAACGGACGATTGATTTGTACGAAGACGCGTAATTCCGTCAGGAGGAACGACTGTGAACAAGACGATGCACGCAGGCTTTTTAGCATTGTATTTTATCGCTCTCGTCCTGGCCGGCACGTCGCCGCTGTTTGCGGCAGGCGCCGCCTTGGCCTTCTTTTTGGTCACGTCCTTTCAGGTACTGAAGATGATCGTCGTCCTGGCCGTGATGATCGGTGGGCTGTGCGTCCTATTTCCCTTTTTGGCTCCTGTGGCCTTTATACTGGCCGTCGTATTTTTTGTGATGCGCATACGGTTTATCATCCGAAATATATACGCCATTTTGGCCGGGGCTTACGTGTACGGCCTTCTCGCCGCCTTTGGCGCGTCCCATATAGGTCTTCTCGGCTATGAGGCGTATGCCTTGGCTGCGGCGGCAGTCCTCGTGCTGCATGTCATATTAAAATGGCTGTATCGAATGGGCTATACGACGAAGCAGGCCTTCGGCATTATGGGCTTGATGCCGCTGCTGGTCGTCGCTTTTGTCTTGCCCTTCTTAAAAATCCCCGTTGTTCACGGCGACGTAGTCGTAAGTCCCGACGTATATCCTGACGCTGCGCCGTCCCCCGACGTCGTCCACAGCGGCGTCGTAGTCCGTCCTGCTGTATATCCGGGAACTGCGGCCGCTCCTGACGTCGTTCACGATGGCATCATCGTACGGCCTCCTATATACCCTGATACCGTTCACAGCGGCATTACCGTGCATCCCGGCGTATATCCCAGCGCCGGAGTGTCCTATGACGCCGTTCATGGGGCTCACGTCAACCATTCCTCTTATATAAATCCCTATGCCGATGAGCCTACGGTGACGGTCCGGCCGTATATCAAAGAGGACGGAACGGTTGTAGAAGGCCATGTCAGGACGGCTCCCGACGAAGTGGAATCGAATAATCTTTCCTACAGAGGGTAAGAACATACCGGGAATTTCCTATATGCTCCCTTGCGAGGACGGCACGGTCATCTGCCGTAAGGGAGCTTTTTTGCATTGGAATATACAAATCCCCTCGTTACCGATAGGGACAGGTAACGAGGGGATTTACGCTGATGCAGGCAGGCGGCGTGGGCCCTTATTCTGCCCAGTCGCCGTGCAGAAAGACAGGTACTTTGCTGCCGTCGGCTTTGATGCCCGTAATGGACAGATCCGGCGAGCCGACCATGAAATCGACGTGAATCATGGAATCATTCAGTCCGGCCTGTTCCGTTTCTTCCTTCGTCATTTCCGCTCCGCCGGCAAGGCAGGTCGGATAGGACGCGCCGAGAGCTAGGTGGCACGATGCATTTTCGTCGAATAGGGTTTCGTAGAAGAGGATATTCGACAGGGAAATGGGCGAATGGTAGGGAATGAGGGCAACTTCTCCGAGACGGCTTGCTCCTTCATCAATGGCGACGAGCTTCTGCAGAACATCGTCGCCTGTTTCGGCATGGGCTTCGACGACCTTTCCGTCTTTGAATACGAGGTGGAACGTGTCGATGACGTTGCCGTTGTAGACGAGAGGCTTCGTGCTGTACACGACGCCGTCTACGCCGTCAGCGCGGGGAGCGGTGTAGATTTCTTCCGTCGGGATATTGGCGTTGAAGGAAATGCCGCTGGCAGATGTTTCCGCGCCTCCCTGCCAGATATGGTTTTCCGGAAGGCGGATCGTCAGGTCCGTGCCGAGGGAGTTCGTGTAGTGCAGGGCGGTGAAATGCTGCTCCGTCATCCACTGACGACGGGCTGCTAAGTTGGCGAGATGAGCGTCCCAAGCTGCCAGGGGATCAGCCCCGTCGGCGCGGGACGACTGGAGAATCTGGTTCCACAATGCGTCGCAGGCTGCGTCGTCTTCTAAGCCGGGATATAGTATGGACGCCCAACCCTTGCTGGGAACGGCGGCGACGAGCCACGTCGTCTTGGAGGCCATCATGCCGTCGATATATTCTTTTAAGGCTTCATTCTGCGCTTTCTGCCAGGCAAAGATCTTCTTCGTGTCGATGCCGCTCATGAGGTAGGGATTGGCCGAAATGAGGCTCAAAAAAGCGGCGTTTTGGCGGTAATAGGATAAGCTGAATTCGCGCCGCCAGTCGGGGAACGTTTCAAATTGTTCCTGCGATTCGTATTCATAGCGCAGACGGGTCGTGTCGTCGCAGCGCCAGTTGCATACGACCTGCGACGCGCCGCAGGTATAGGCTTCCTTGGTTAAAATCGTCACGAAGGCGCTCGATTCGACAGGGGCGTTGATGACAAGAATCTGGCCTTTCTGCAGGTTCAGGCCTTTTGTCAGCAGGATATTGGCATAGACGGCCAGTTGTTCATGTGTTGGCAAGAGAATCACTCCTTACTGTTGAAATGCTGTATGACGCCACAAACGGTAATTCAGCGCACTGGAATTGATGATTAGGCTGATGACGAAGCACAGCCAGTATCCGTATGGTCCGTATGACGTCAGATGGGCACAGGCGTACCCCAGGGGGATGCTGATAAGCCAATAGGTGACAAAGGCAATATATGTAATAACCTTGACGTCTTTATAGCCGCGCAGGATTCCCTGTACAGGCGTGCCGGCCGCATCGAGAAAGACGAAGGCCATAGCGTATACGAGAAATTGGCGGATGGCTGCAAAGGTTTCTGTATCATGGGTAAACAAACTGCTGATCGGGTCCAGAAACAGGTACGTTGCTGTAATAGTCAGCGTTGCTACGGCAAAGGCCGTCATCTGGCAGAGCAGGGCGTACTGGCGGGCGCCGACGAAGTTTTTAGCGCCTACTTCGTAACCGATGACAATCGTTGCCGTCAAGCTGACGCTCCAGGGGATGGTATAGGTCAGCGTGGCATAGCTGATAGCGGCCTGATTGGCGGCCAGATACAGCGTCCCGAACTCAGCCATGAGGAGACCGACGATGCTGAATAAGCTGGTTTCACAGAATACGGCGATGAAAATGGGGATGCCCAGCTGCAGCTGGTGATAGCAGTGGGCCCAGCTGACGGGGCGGGGCTTCGTCCAGATGGCATAGGAGCGAAAGGGCTCCTTCCATTGGAATACGGCGGCAAAGATGAAGAAGGCGATCCACGAGGCGATCGTCAAGGCGTAGCCCGTGCCGATGCCGCCCATGGGAGCGATGCCCAGTCCGCCGAAGATGAGGAGGCGGAACAGGAGTACCGTGACGACCATATGAAATACGATGATGGTCATAGAAATATGAGTCATGCCGTGGGCATCGACGACGTAGCGCATCGTCGCCATGAGAAACATAGGCAGAATGCCCAGGGCCAGCGCGAACAGGTACTCGCCGGCAATGTAGCGGACAGCCGGTTCCAGTCCCATAAAGTCGAGAAAGGGCGGCAGGACGAGGCTGCCCAGGGCGATGGCGACGACGGTAAAGAAGACGGCGATATACAAGCTCTGGGCGATATACATGGGAATGCGGCTGTCCTTGCAGGCTCCCCGCAGCTGGGAAATAATCGGCGACACGCCGAAAAAGAGGCCGCAGACGCCGGCGAAGATGGGCACCCAGATATTGACGGCGACGGCGACGCCGGCCAAATCGACCGTGCCGGCCTGGCCGCTGAAGATGCTGCTGAATACGCTTGTGCCTATTTGCGCTACCTGCGTGAATAGGAGGGGGAAAAATAAAATAAGAAAATGTCTAAACTGTGAAAACTGGGGGAACTGCATAGGGCCTCCTTGAGAATAGAAAAACAAGGCCCGTCGTATTCGGCGGGCCTTGTCAGCATTTACATTATTTTCCCATTGCGTTGACTTTAGCAGCCAGGCGGGACTTTTTGCGAGCTGCGTTGTTTTTATGGAGAACGCCTTTCTGAGCGGCGCTATCGATTACACTGCTTGCTTTATCAAAGGCTTTCTTTACAGCGTCGGCATCACCAGCGGCAATTGCTTCAGTCGTGCGGCGGATAGCCGTATGAACGGAAGATTTTACTCTGGAGTTAGCTGCGTGACGAGCTGCGTCCTTTTCCATGGATTTGATGTTGGATTTAATTTGCGGCAATTGATTCACCTCCCTAAATTACAAGAACACTAGAAAGTATTCTATCATATAGAGCGCTAAAAATCAATATATTTTTGTAATTTAGTTAGATTTTGCCTTCCGAGCCGAGAACGCATTTGATCTTATGCGCTACGATGTCATGGACGAACTGGCGGCCGTCCGTGAGGTACTGGCGCGGGTCAAAATGATCGGGATGCTGCGCCATGTGCTGGCGGATGCCGGCGGTCAGGCCCAGGCGGAGGTCGGAGTCGATATTGATCTTGCAGACTGCCATGGAAGCGGCTTTGCGGAGCTGGTCTTCGGGAATGCCGATGGCGTCGGCCAAGTTGCCGCCGTTGGAGTTGATGATCTTAACGTATTCCGGAACGACGGACGAAGCGCCGTGCAGTACGATGGGGAAGCCGGGCAGGCGTTTGGAAACTTCTTCGAGGATGTCGAAGCGCAGCGTCGGCGGAACGAGGACGCCCTGTTCGTTGCGCGTGCACTGTTCTGGTTTGAATTTATACGCGCCGTGGCTGGTGCCGATAGCGATAGCCAGGGAATCGACGCCGGTGCGGGTTACGAATTCTTCTACTTCTTCCGGACGGGTATACGAAGCTTCATGAGTGGCGACTTTCACGTCGTCTTCAATGCCGGCGAGCTGGCCTAATTCGCCTTCTACGACGACGCCGTGAGCGTGAGCGTATTCGACGACTTTTTTCGTCAAGGCGATGTTATCTTCAAACGAATGCTTGGAACCGTCGATCATGACCGACGTAAAGCCGCCGTCGATGCAGTCCTTGCACGTTTCAAAGTCTGCGCCGTGGTCGAGGTGAAGGGCGATGGGCAGGTCGTTCGTTTCCAGAGCCGCTTCTACGAGGTGTTTCAAATATGCCGGTTTAGCATATTTTCTGGCGCCGGCCGAAGCCTGAAGAATAATAGGGGATTTCAGTTCGGCAGCTGCTTCCGTAACGCCCTGAACGATTTCCATGTTGTTGATGTTGAACGCTCCGATGGCGTAGTGTCCTTCATAGGCTTTCTTAAACATTTCTGTGGTTCCGACTAATGGCATTTGGCATACCTCCTAAAAATAAGTGAAATTAATGAAGCCTTGCGTATATGTAATTCCAGCCGGCCTGGCTGACAAGGCGCGCCATATCAGCAGGGAGGGGGGAATTGACCGAAATAAGCTGTCCCGTCATGGGATGGACGAACTGCATGGCGTAGGCGTGCAGCGCCTGCCGCGTCATGAGGTCTCGTGAACCGCCGTACAAGTCGTCGCCGACAAGGGGATACCCGAGGTAGGCGCTGTGCACGCGGATCTGGTGGGTCCGGCCTGTGTGCAGGCAGACGCTGACCAGGCTGTAGGCGTCGCCGGCGGCCAGGCAGGTGAAATCCGTATGGGCCGGTTTTCCGCCGGCCATGACCTGACGGGTAATGATGCTGTCCGGGCAGCGGCCGATAGGGCTGCGGACGGTGGCGAAGGGGCTGGGAAAGCGGCCTTCTGTCAACGCCATGTACAGCCGTTTATAGGCCGTTTCTTTTTTATCGAATTGGGACTGTACCTGCGGTTCCTTGGCAATCATGCACAAGCCCGACGTATTCTTGTCCAAGCGGTGCATCGGGTGGTACGAGCAGTGCTGACGGCTTTGCTCGTAGTAGTACGCCACGGCGTTGGCCAGCGTACCCTGCCGCACGGCTGCCGTCGGATGCATGAGCAGGCCTGCGGGCTTGTCGACGACGAGGAGGTAGTCGTCCTCGTAGGCGATAGACAAAGGGATGGGCTCGGGCGAAAACGAATTGACCTGAGGCAGGTCGACGCGGACTACGTCACCCTCATAGATAAACTGCGTTGTCGAAGCAATCTGGCCGTTGACCGTGCAGACGCCGTTGCGTTTGATGCGGCGGCGCAGCGTCGACGATACGCCGAAATGGCGCAGCGCTCCGAGAAGGCTCGTGGGCCTGGATAGCGGGCCTACTGTAAAATGAATCATTATACCATCCTTTAATGCAAATCTAAGATTATTCATCTATATTATACAAAATGGTAAAAAATAAATCTATACATTTCTAGGCTCCCCCCGTCAATTTGCAAATAAAATAAATGGAAAAGAACGTTGACCGAGGGGCAGGGAATGTATTATGATAGGAGCGTTGCGGATTTTTTGCAGGTCTCCTGTTTTTTTCGCGGTTTGGAAATAAAAGAAGGATTTTGGCCGGGCCATAGAGAATATATTATCGTCGGAATAATTAAAGGTACAGGTGATTGGCGTGAGGAGATTTTCCAGTGAATTCATTGAACAGGTGCGGCAAGCCAACGACATCGTCGGCGTCATATCAGGGTATGTGTCCCTGAAGCGCCAGGGACGGAATTTCTGGGCCTGCTGTCCTTTTCACAGTGAAAAAACAGCGTCTTTCAGCGTCGCCGCTGATAAAGGTTTTTTTTATTGTTTCGGCTGTCATGCCTCGGGCGACGTATTTAAATTCATTATGATGCAGGAGCACGTTTCCTTTTCCGACGCCGTGACGATGTTGGCCGAGCGGGCTCATATCCCCCTGCCGGAAATCCAGAAGTCGGCTGAGGAAATCGAACGGGAACGGCTGGCAGGCCGCTTGTATCAAATCAATGAAATGGCCGGGAATTTTTTTCATAATTGTCTGACGAAAACTCATTACGGAGAACCGGGACTGGCCTACTTTCACAAGCGCCGCGTATCCGACGGGACGATTCGGGAATTTAAGCTCGGTTTCGCGCCGGACAGCTGGAATAAGCTGACCGATGCCTTCATGAAAAAAGGCGTGTCGGGAAAGGATTTGGTGCTGTTGGGACTGGCGAAGGAAAAGAACGGCCGTTTTTACGATGCCTTCCGCAATCGGGTTATCTTTCCCATACGGGACGGCCGCAGCCGCATTGTCGGATTCGGCGGCCGCGTGCTGGACGACAGCCGGCCGAAATACCTGAATTCTCCCGAAACGCCTATATTTAATAAACGCCGCTTATTATTTGCCATGGATCTGGCTCACAAAGCCATTTATGAAGAGGGGAAGGCGGTCCTCGTCGAAGGCTACATGGACGTCGTAGCGGCTCACGACAAGGGCATACGCAATGTCGTAGCCTCTCTGGGCACGTCGTTTACGCCGGAGCAGGCACGTCTGCTGCAGCGGCAGGCTGACGAGCTGGTACTGTCCTACGACATGGACGGCGCCGGCCGGCAGGCGACGCTGCGGGCGATGGAAATCGTCCGCGGCATGGGCATGCGGATACGCGTCGTGTCGCTGCCCCAGGGAAAGGATCCCGACGAATATATTAATTCAGCCGGGCCGGAAAAATTTAAAGAAGCCGTAGCCAACGCTCCCAACGCCTTGGACTACATGCTCCAGACGGCGCTGCGCCAATACGATGGCACGACGCTGGAAGGAAAATCTTCCATTACGGCCATGGTTCTTCCCGTCGTGGCGACCGTAGACAACCGGGTCGTGTTAGACGGCTTTTTAAAGAAAATGGCCAGACAAATACAAATTGATGAAACAGCTGTCCGCAGCGAATTTAATAAATACGTGGCTAAGCATCCGGAATTAGGCCAGCAGCAAGTCGTCATATCGCCGACAGTGTTTCATGAAAACGCGGCGGCCCGTGGACAAGGCTCCATGGCTGTGGCGGAAGAAAATATTCTGCGCTTCTTGTTGGAAAAACCGTCGGCATGCGAACGCATCCGGCAAAAAATCGATATCGCCTTTTTTATGGATGAACGCCGGCGCCGCATATATCAAATCATTTTAGACGTCTACGCCTCGCAGGGGGCCTATGCCAAAGCGGATATTCAGCAGCGCCTGACGCCGGAAGAGGCGGAAGAAGTCGCGCGGATTATGATCTTGCAGGACGTCCCTATGGACGAAGCCGTGCTGATGGATTACGTCAGGCGGTTCCGCTTAGCCGAGCTGCAGAAGCAGTATATCGAGCACAGCCAAAAAGCGACTGCGTACAGCCGCAATAACGACCAGCGGGTTATAGAAGAATTAGCAGCATGCAAGCGAATAAACGAAGAAATAAAGAAATGGTCTTAGGAGAAAGGAGCTTGTACGTCATGGTAAAAACGACAGATGCAGTTGAAAATACAATAGAAAAGAAAGCCGGCGCAAAGAAAAGTACAGCGAAAAAAGCGCCGAAACGCAAAACGAGCAAGAAAAAAGAACCGGCAAAGCAGATGAGCGAGCAAGAACGCCGTGAAATCGTCCTGCAGCATATTAAGCAGCTTCTCCAAACAGGCCAGAAAAAAGGCTGTCTTACGTATACGGAAATCATGAACGTCATGGAAGAAGACGACCTGTCGCCGGAACAAATCGACAAGATGTACGAGCTGTTTGCCGATAAGGGCATTGATATTATCGGCGAAGACGATTCCCTGAACGACAACGACGACCTCAACGTCGACGACGACGGCGAACCCGTTCCCGATCTGCACAATGTCGATTTAAGCGTTCCCGAAGGCATCAATATCGACGATCCTGTCCGCATGTATCTGAAGGAAATCGGCCGGGTGCCTCTCCTGTCGGCAACGGAAGAAATCGCTTTGGCTCAGGCTATCGAGCGAGGCAATTCGCCTGACGCGACGGAAGAAGAATTAAAAGCTGGAGCCATGGCCAAGAAAAAACTGACCGACGCCAACCTGCGCCTCGTCGTCAGCATTGCCAAACGGTACGTAGGACGAGGCATGTTGTTCCTCGACCTCATTCAGGAGGGCAATCTGGGTCTCTTGAAAGCTGTCGACAAATTCGATTACAGCAAGGGCTATAAATTCAGTACCTATGCGACATGGTGGATTCGCCAGGCCATTACCCGGGCCATTGCCGACCAAGCCCGGACGATACGCATTCCCGTCCACATGGTCGAAACGATTAATAAGCTCATCCGCATTTCCCGTCAGCTCCTGCAGGATAAAGGCAGAGAGCCGCTGCCGGAAGAAATTGCTGAAAAGATGGATATTCCTGTAGAACGCGTCCGGGAAATCATGAAGATTGCCCAGGAACCGGTATCGCTGGAAACGCCTATCGGTGAAGAAGAAGATTCTCATTTGGGAGACTTTATCGAAGATTCCGAAGCGATTGCTCCGGACGATGCCGCGTCTTTCATCCTGTTGAAAGAACAGATTGAAGACGTGTTCTCCTGCCTGACGGACAGAGAACGCAAGGTCCTGTACCTGCGTTTCGGCTTGAAGGACGGCCGCCCCAGAACGCTGGAAGAAGTAGGCCAGCATTTCAACGTCACGCGCGAACGAATTCGCCAGATTGAAGGCAAGGCTCTCAGCAAGTTGCGCAATTGGGGCAAGCGGGAAAAGATTAAGGATTTTCTTTAATCCTTAACTTGACGAGTCTATTTTCTTATCGTATAATTACTTGGTAAGGTTTTTACCTTACCTTTAGGGCCTATAGCTCAGCGGTAGAGCCCCCGGCTCATAACCGGTTGGTCCCTGGTTCAAATCCAGGTGGGCCCACCAACTGGATCATAGATGCGGGATAGAAAGTTCGGCATCTGAATATAAAA